>DAOVMN010000036.1 GCA_030630685.1 Thermoplasmata archaeon
ATTCAACAGGCTTTTTGTGATCCGGGACACACAGCTCAACAAGAAACTTCCCAGGAAGACCGGTTCCCTATGCCCGGAATGTGCCAGGCTGATCGCTGCCGAACTCTATGAGGAAGATGGCAGGCTCATGATAAAAAAGACCTGCCCGGACCATGGTGAGTTCAAGGACATCTATTTCAGTGACTTCAAGATGTTCGA
Source organism: Thermoplasmata archaeon (assembly GCA_030630685.1). GTDB lineage: Archaea > Thermoplasmatota > DAOVMN01 > DAOVMN01 > DAOVMN01 > DAOVMN01. The sequence continues at coordinate 199 of DAOVMN010000036.1, forward strand.
GAGATTCCAGAAATATGCGGTGGACGGTGTGGGAGTCGAGAATCCCCAGGTGAAAACACTCACGAACTGCCCATTCGACTGCGGTCTGTGCACCCTTCACTATTCCCATTCCAGTATTGTCAATCTCGATCTCACGAACAGATGCAACATGAACTGCCCGATCTGCTTCGCCAATGCCAATAACGCGGGTTTCGTGTTTGAGCCTGACCTGGAGCAGGTTATCGATATGTTGAAGATGCTCAGGAACATGAGGCCAGTTCCGGTTCATGCGGTGCAGTTCGCAGGCGGGGAACCAACGGTATACCCGAGATTCTTCGAGGCCATTCGAGCCGCAAGGGATCTCGGCTTCCCACAGGTGCAGGTGGCCACCAACGGTGTTAAGATCGCCCACGACCCCACCTATGCCCAGAGGATGATCGATGCCGGTATGCACACAGTCTATCTTCAGTTCGACGGGTTCAAGGAATCCACCCATATCGCCACAAGGAGCAGGCCGCACTTCCTTAAGGAGAAACTCCAGGCCATCGAGAACCTGCGGGGCACCAGGCCCAGACCCCTTGCGACAGTGCTTGTCCCCGTGATCGTCAGAGGGGTGAACGATGACGAGGTGGGCAGGATCATCAACTTCGCACTGGATAATTTAGATGTCATCCGAAGCATCAACTTCCAGCCCGTATCCTTCTCTGGAAGGATCAACTACGAGGAGCGGATCAGGGGGAGGTACACCACCTCGGACCTTGTGCACGACTGCGTTGACCAGACCGATTTCCTGGAGGAGGAGGATTTCTACCCTGTTCCGGTGGGGGCAGCCTTCGCTGAGATGGTCTCCCTCATAACCGGTAAGCCCAAGCTCGCTTTCAGTGCCCATCCCGGATGCGGCGTGGGTGCCTATGCATTCAAAGGGGAGGACGGTAAACTCTGCGGTATCTCCCGGTTCATGGATGTTGACGGGATGTTCGATGAGATCATGGAGATAACACACGAGCTCGAGGGAAAGCGGTTCAAGAGGGCAAGGGCTGCGAAGCGCGCTCTTTCTATATTGAAATATGTGGACCAGTCCAGGGCACCCAAGGGCCTGAATGTAAAAACCCTCATAAAGAATGTGCTCATCAAGGGCAATAAAGAAGGGCTGCGGGATTTCCACTGGCGGGTTCTCTTTATCGGGGCCATGCACTTCATGGACAGATACAATTACGACATCGAAAGGGTTAAAAGATGTGTTGTTCATTACTGCACCCCGGACGGCAGACTGATCCCGTTCTGCGCCTACAACACAGGGCCGGTCTTCAGGCAGGAAGTGGAAAATAAGTTCGGGATGACCTTCGAGGAATACAGAAATAAGACTCATGAGGAGATCGCACCCTTGGAGTAAAAGGAGGACGATTGAATGAAAATCGATCGGACAATATGCATGTACTGCGGTGCGTGTGCGGGCACCTGTCCCACCCTGGCCCTTGTGCTCGAGGAGATCAGGGTCAGGTTCATCCCTGAGAAGTGCAACAACTGCGGGATGTGCGAGATGGTGTGTCCCGTGGGGGCCATAGACCTCGATGCGGAGGGAGACGCATGAGGTTCCCGGAAGACATTCAAGATTCCGTGGAATACGACGTGGTGATCGTGGGAGCCGGCCCGGCAGGGAGCACAGCCGCCCGATATGCAGCCATGAATGGCATGAGGGCCCTTCTCATCGAGAAGCGCCAGGACATCGGCACCCCGGTCCGGTGTGGCGAGGGCATCGCGAAGACGTGGCTTGACAAAATGGGAATACCTCCCAATCCAGAGTGGATCGCCAATGAAGTGAAAGGGGCGAAGATCATCTCCCCGGACGGTCATGTGGTGAGGCTCACAGAGAAGATGGCAGGGAACGAGGTCGGGTATGTTGTAAAACGGGAGCTTTTTGACAAGGAGCTGGTGAAGATGGCCATCAAGGAAGGGGTGGAGGTGATGGTGAAGACCAGCGCAATCGGTCTCCTGAGGGATGAGAACGGCGAGGTTAGCGGCATCCGTGCCAGGTCCATGGGCAAGGAATTCGATGTCCATGCAAAGATTGTGATCGGTGCGGACGGCTTCGAGTCCATGGTGGGCAGTTGGGCCGGAATAAATACCCGCCTCGGGCTCTCTGACATCAACACCTGTTATCAGTACCATCTGGTGGGTATCGATATGGACCCCAACTTCAATGAGTTCTATGTGGGCTCCGATGCTCCCGGCGGATATGTCTGGGTGTTCGTCAAGGGGAAGGACGAGGCCAATGTGGGCATCGGTTTGCAGGCGAGCCAGCTCAAGAATAAAGGGGATGTGAAGAGGTGTCTAAATGCCTTCATCGCAAAGCATCCCCATCTTGCCAAGGGTAAACCGATCGAGGAGGTCGCGGGAGCGGTTTCTGTCTGTGCGCCTATAGATAGAACTGTTGCAGACCATGTCATGCTCGTGGGTGATTCCGCGCGATTGATCGACCCCATGACGGGCGGAGGGATAATCAATGCCATAATCTCTGGCAAGATAGCCGGAAAAGTGGCTGCCGAAGCGGTGAAGAAAGGGGACTGCTCGGAAATCTTTTTAATGAAATACGATGAGGAATGGCGTGAGGAACTGGAGGATCGGCTCCTAAGGAATTTCATAGCAAAGGAGAAGCTGGTCGAGCTGAGCGACGACATATTCAACAAGATCATCCATGCATTAGAGGGCTACGAGATCGAGAAGATCACCACCCTGGACATCCTGAGAGCGGTGCAGGAGCGCTATCCTGAGGTCATCGAGGAACTGGAAGACCTTCTGTGAGGTGAAAAACCAAATACGGATCGACGTGCGGCTGTGATCTAGCCTGGTAGGATCGGAGCTTCCCAAGCTTCTTGCCCGGGTTCGAGTCCCGGCAGCCGCATCTTGGTATTTAATAATTGGAAGTTGAGAATCGCACTGATCCTCTCTTCTCGAAAATGGGTGGACTGCCCAGGTGTTAACGGGTGGGGGCGTGCGGGTGAGGCCCGATAAGCCATGGAGCAGACCAACGAAATATTAATAAAGTAAGAAATATCTTACCTGCGCATGGACACAGCAATAATAAAAGTCTCATCAAAGGGACAGATTGTAATTCCGGCTACCTGGCGGAAGCGGATGCGTATTACCACAGGCGAGGAACTTCTTGCAATCGGGGAGGATGACATGCTTGTTCTCAAGAAGCTTTCTCCACTGAAGAAAGATTTTGAAGAAGTCATGGAACCAATAAGAAAGAAGATTGCCCGCCTCGGAATTACCCGAAAAGATGTCTCGAAAGCTATTGAGAAAGTAAGGTCAGAATCTCGAGACGGTTGAAGTGATACAATGAGATTGGTGCTTGATACCAATGTGATCATTTCTGGGATGCTCTGGAAAGGTAACGAAGACATGATCCTACAAATGTGTGATAAAGGAGAGCTTCAAAACTTTGCTTCCCCAGAGATTTTCATAGAACTCGAAAGTGTTCTGCAGTATGACAAGTTTCGTCTAACCGGCCAAGAAATTGGAGAATTATTGCAATTATATCTGGGTTTTACGGAAATTGTGATACCCAAAGAAAGATATGAAGTGGTCTCGAAAGATCCGTCAGATAACAAGTTTATAGATTGCGCAGTGGCGGCTGAAGCAGAGGTTATAGTTTCGGGTGATTCCCATCTGCTCGAACAAAGGGAATTTCTGAACATTCGGATCTTGAAGCCAACAGAATTTCTGAAAATTATTGATTCTTTTTAAAGGGGAAAAGACGATTTTGTAACTCGTAGTCCCGCTTGTTAGTATCTTTCCATCCCAAGCTTCTTGCCCGGGTTCGAGTCCCGGCAGCCGCACCTTGGTGCCCCCAAGCGAAGCAAAAGGGTACAATAGTTGGTTGGGATTACTGACCCTTGGTGTTTTCGAATCCTTTTCTACACACACCCGTTTCCTTGCAAAAACTATATTAATGTGATAGCCAATACCTCATAAAATAGACCTTGCTTTATACCTGCACAGGGGACCGGAGCATGGAGCAGAATGTAAAAATCTTCATGAATAAAATAGAAAAAAAGACGAACTCCCCAGACACGGTAAAGAGGAAGAAATGTGTCAGGGAAATAGTCAAGCACATGGCGCTCGATGATGCCTACATCGTGGGGTGCACGGAATATCTTGTTAAACTACTCAAAGATGATGATCCCGATGTCAGGATGGAGGCCCTGAAGGCGACAGAGACCATAGTGGCCACTGTCCTGGAGAAGATCGAGAAGAACAAGCAATTCATGGTAGATTATGGCGGAAAGAAGGTCCCGTTGAGGAAACTTTTCTTTTACCAGGCAATTCAGATGACCAGGGACCCAGATCCCGAAATCCGTCTTGCTGCCGTTACCATCACAGGAAAGAAATCTCTGGAATATCCCCTCATAAGAAGGAAAGCAACCCCATTCCTTGTCGCCAGGATCAGGGACAAGGAGAAAGAGGTGAGGAATCAGGCAATCTACTTTATCATCAAGATATCCTACCACACCCCGGAGATCACCTCACCCTTCCTGAAACGCCTTTTCACGGGTAGAAGAAGGAGCACCGATATCTATGTGGCCTATGTGCTGGACAGGGTAATGACAAAGCAGCCATTGCCAGAGTTCATTCCTATTCTATTCGAGAAATTGAGTGATGCTGATAGTGCCACAGAGAAATATGTAATATCAGCGCTTGTGAAGTGCGGGATCGGGAACATAGATGACATAAGGGAATACCTGGTACAGGGGTTGACGGACCAGAGTTATGCACTCTGGTGGATCAAGGCCCGGAATATGCTTATCATCCTTCGCCAGGTGGCAGAAAAGAGGCCGGATTTAACAAGGCCATATCTGAGATACGTTCTACCCCTTATGGTGGATGATAACTGGGGGCTGAGAATGGAGGCTGCTCACACTGTAGGGATGATGGGAGCCGAGGACCCAAATCGAATAAAGGAGGCTCTCCCCTTTCTTGTGGACCTCACCAAAGACCCGCACGAAATGGTTGAAGAAATAGCCATTTCTGCTCTAACGAACCTTGGAATAAGGGAGGCAGACTATTCCGGAATACGTGATGCGGCAAGGATACTGATGCAGTCAAAGGCAAAGATCGTGGAGATAAAGAGGCACGAGGATCTCAACGAAAAGATTCGTGAGGCATACCTGAAGGCAAATAAGGCATTCGCTAAGGGGGAATATGAAAGATCCCTTAAACTCTCAGAGGAGGCCCTGATAGCTGCCCGGGCCAAGGCTGAGCTAAGGGCCCATGCATACGAGGCAATCCAATCGGCAGAGGAAGTGGTGGAGAATGCAAAGAGGGATGGCCTCAATGTCCCCAAGGTGGTCAGGCTGATGGAGAATGCAAGGAAGGCCTATGAGGAGCGCAAGTACTTCTTAGCCAGGGAACTTGTTGCCAGGGGCAAAGAGGAAGCGAGCAGGGTCAGACCAATGACCCCCTATGGTTATTCCTATGAGATCGAGGACGGGCTCCAATCCTCGAGAGATACCATGGTATGCCATAGATGCGGAGAAAGAATCTCAAAGGACAACACCATCTGCCCGGAATGCGGAGCCGGGCTGGATTCGACTGTTTGTCCGAAATGCCATTCATTGGTTCCCCAGGGCTTCATGTTCTGCGGAAAATGCGGGATGCATCTGGATAACGTGTGCGAGGTCTGTGGGGCAATCAACCCAAAGGTGACTGAAAACTGCAGGGTGTGCGGTGAACCCCTGAGAGGAGGACCCGAGGCGGAGGAACTGGATGTGGAGTTGATACCAAGGGAGCTGGATTTTGTTCCGTAGCTGCCTGTTACTTGTTTTCAATCGGAATCCCTGTGATCTCATTTTTCCTTTCTCTCAAGCCATTGCCTTGTGTTTTTTCCCTGAAAGAGCTGCTGCCAGGCCTAAGAGGCCCCCTATCCCGGCCAGAAGAAGTACCTCATCCGATATGAACAGGAGCTGCCATCCATAGAAAAGCACCGCATTGACCAAGAGGATTAAAAACCAGATCCCCTTGTTCCATCTGAATAGGTACTTTCCCTCGTAGTTGCTCAATGGCAAGGAAAGGAAAAAAACGGTCATGAGCACGATCATTATTCCCAACTCGGTTAGAAGGTAGGCATCTTCCCTTATCAGATAGAATGGGGTAAGGAGGGTGAGGGTGCCCAGTATCCTGGCCAGTGCCACCTTTCCCTCCCTCTGTCTATATGAATCCTCCATGCCTTCAGGGGCCTCATGGACAGATTTTCCCGGATAGCCAAAGGGAACTGCAAAGAGTATTGTGGTCAGCCCAAGTGAAAGAAGCCCGGGAAGCTGGATCCTGAAAGCAGAATCCATGTCGTATCTCCTGGTAGAAATGGCATCCACAATTAGCCTCACAAATAACACTGCTCCAATGGCCAAGGAGACATAAACCATGACCTCGATCATCAGGGGCAGTCGGTCCATCAGGGTGGATGGCAGGGAGGCAAAGACCTCCAAAGGATCCCAGCTCTTTTCAAGATATTCGGATGGGTTCGGGGGTGAAGTCACCCGGGAATAGGTATAGGCCAGAACAAGGGCCATCAGGGCCACAAGAACAGATGCCATCGTGACCATTGGATTATCCCCCACCTTTTTCCTCTTTTTTGTGGAACTCTTGATCCCCTTGAGCCTGAAGCGTCCTCCGCGTTTGGTAAGAAGGAAGGAAACACCCGCTCCAACTGCACCACCGCTCACACTTCCTGCTGCAAGGGACATGAGAGGAACATGTTCATTCTCTATCAGCACTTTTACCGAGGTCTCATTCACCTTCACAGGGGTCGCATTTGCAAGGTAAAGGGCATACCCCACGACTCTGATGGTGTATTCCCCGTGCCGGTATTCGGTGGTGTCCCAGTTGAACTCAAAGGGCCTTTCCCATCCTTCCCACAAGAGTTCATCCCCGATGCCTTTGCCTTCCAGATACACCTTTGCTACTGAAATATCATCCCCCAGATCAAATCGGATTGTGAAGCCCCCTTTCACGCCCTCTTCTTCCTTTGGAGATAACACCCGTATGGAATAATCTGGTATTGGGGGAGCGGGATGTGAAATAAAGATGCCGGTGCTGTAGCTGATGTTCTCATCATAACCATCTTTTACAACCCCATAGAGGTAATAGGTGCCCTCTGGCAGATTCGAGACATCCCAGGAATGATATCCCAGGTTTTCCAGGTCATTTTCAATGAGAATCAGTCCCTCTTCCGGGTTAAGGTCCTGGTCATAATAAAGGTCAAGGGTTATAGGATCCCCATCCCCGTCTCCTGCACTCCAGGATATCAAGACGCTCTCTCCATCTTTGTGAAGAGATGAGAAGTTCAGATAGGGGAGGGTATTGTTCTTCCCAAAACAGTAAAGGGCACTGCCGATTCCAAAGTAGAGCTTTTTGTTCTGCCCGATGGAGGGCGAGGGACAGATACGCGGCTGATAGCCTGAGGCATTATAGTACCAGAGCATTGAACCATCCCCTGCATTCAGGGCATAGAGCCGGCCGCCTTCTGTCCCGATATACACCTTGTTGTCCGCGACTGCGGCAGAGGAATAACCGCCCTGGGTGGTAAGGTTTTTCTTCCACACCTCACTTCCGTTCCCTTCTTCAAGGCAGTAGAGATAGGTATCCGTGGAGCCTATATACACCTTTCCATAGGCCAGGGCTGGTGAGGTCTTTACTTGTCCTCCTGTGAGGAACTCCCACTTTTTTGTGCCATTGCCGGTATGTAATGCATAGAGCTTGTGGTCATCTGACCCCACAAAGAGGGTGTGATTGTGATAGGCAGGGGAAGATGACACGGATCCTCTGGTGGTGTAGTTCCAGCACAGTTCTCCAGTAGCCTCATATAGGGCGTAAACCCTATGGTCGCTCGAACCGAAGAATATCTTTCCATCTGCCACGGCAGGTGATGAGGAGATGGTCCCTTTTGTGGTGAAGTTCCAGACCTTTTCCCCTGAGGTAACATTGAGGGCATAGATATTGCCATCGCCGCATCCGAAGAACACCATCCCGTTATGCACGGCAGGGGAAGAATCTATGCATCCCCGGGTTGAAAAGTTCCAGAGTTCCGTTCCATCATCTGCTCTAAAGGCATAGAAATAGCCTGATGAATCCCCCACATATACCACCCCCTCCCGGATTGCAGGGGTGACCCTTGAGCCGTACAGGGCATCGGTCTCAGCCTTCCAGAGAAGTTCGGAGCTCTCCGCGTCCAGGGCATAGATGTAGCCGTCCAAGGATGAAAAGAACACCCTACCACCACTCACAGACGGGGAGGAATCCACACTTTGGCAACCATCTTCCAAGGAATAGATCCAGAAAGTGGTGTTGTCATCAGGTGCATTTATCGTGGAGTGACCGGTGTTTCGCAGGTCATGTTGGAACATTGGCCAGGTGTCATTTGGAGCTCCCAGAGTAATCGGAAGGAGTGGGGTAATAACGAGGATAAGACCAATGCAATAGAAGCATGTCCTTGAAGGTGTCATGGTTCTTTAACATTCAGAGGCTATAAAATGGTTGTGGTGAGATGACGTGAGTGCTGAGTCCGAGATTGTGAGATTGTTCCATAGCTGCCTATCCCTTGTTCTCGGTCGGAGTCCCTGTGATCGAAACAATCCCTACACGAATTATTGGAGGAAGGGCGGGGAGGGGCGGGGCCAAGGGTAAAGAGGAAGGACACTATGAGAATCATGGCCTTAGATTTGGGTGGGTTGGCTGCTTCGGTTTTCACCACTTGCTATTGCTCGTTTTCAAACTATTCCAAACGGGTTTCGCAGTGTGGGCACACCTTCCAATTACTATCGATAGGACCACCACAGTTCGGGCAAACCGATTCCCTTTTCTCCTCGCCTGAGTCCCATTTGTCAGAATCGGTTTGTGGTACTTCGTTCTCGCCCTCCTCTTCTGTCCATTCTTCTCTTCTAACCTCATCCTCTTTGTGTTCGACTTGTGCTTGAGTTGGGATCGGCAGAGGTGGATACTGAGGTTGATATGGTGGTGGGTATTGGGGTGGTTGTTGATATTGCTGGGAAGGTGGAAATGTGGGTGCTGGTGGCCGATATACTGGGGGTTGCTGATATTGGGGCATATAGGGTGGTTGGACAACTGTTTTCTTTTTTCTTCTAAGAACGAGCGTCACCGCAATAATTACGATAACTATGGTTATCCCACCACAACAAAGATACATCATGGTATTAATCTCACTCTCGGATAGGGCACTGAACTCGATTTCCATGTTAACAACAACATCACCTTCTGGATTGGCATCACCATGGTTTGCGTTGTTCCAATTGTCAACAATAACATAGTATTGTTGGTCATCCGGTGTTTCGTATTTCCCATCGACAGAATAAATCTTTTGATGCTCTACCACAGGATTAAATTTTTTATCATTCTTATATTTCTCATACTCCGATGCCGGCATTATGTAAACGTCGATTTTACTTCCATCTACAACCTCAACATCATAGCTTATCTCATGTCCCTTTTTTGTTGATTTTGTTCCCCACCACCACTGATCTTCGGGTATCTCCAAATTCTCATATTTTTCTGCGTTTGCAGTACCACAGAATGGCACATTCAGAGCCAACAATATTAATATTACGGCCAAGACAATGAGGGTTTTTCTTACTATCGCCATGTTATTCACCTGGCCAATTTTCGGCCATCCTATCAAATTAGTAATGATAAATAAACTTTTATGTTTTGAATTTTCTTGGATTTTCCCCTCATGCATTCAGGAAACGAGAGAACCCCATCCTCTCCCCACCTCCGCCCATCCATCTCCACTTCCGCCCATCCAACTAACCACACTCCAACCAACCACACTCCCACCTACCCCTTCCCCATCCGCCCATTCATTCCCACTTTCGCCCATCCAACCAACCACTCTCCCACCAACCCCTCCTTTCTTCTCCTCAACCAACATAACTATTCTCCTCAACCAACCTAACTAAATACCATTCCCAGCTTGAGACGCCACCTCAGATGTCGGAGGAGTCAGACATGGTGAAAAACAAAAAGACCAATCCCATCCTCCTTGAGACCATCTCTGAACTCAAAAAGGTCTCACGGGAGAACAATGCACCAATCTGGCGAGACATCGCAAAAAGGCTTGAGAAGTCTCGGAAAAACTGGGCCGAGGTGAATATCAGCAAGCTCGCCCTGCTGAAGGAGGGAGAAACTGCGGTGATCGCCGGGAAACTCTTAGGCGCAGGACTCATTAACAAAAAGATCAAAGTGGCGGCATTCTCCTGTTCAGAGAGCGCAGCTAAGAAGATAGATAACGTGGGCGGGGAGGTATTAACCATTCCAGAGCTCATGGAACAGAATCCAAAAGGGACCAATGTCAGGATCATGGGGTGAGGCAATGCAGGTTTTTAATGCTGAAGGGATGATTCTCGGCAGGTTTGCAAGCCATATCGCCAAGCTCCTCATCGAGAACCAGAAAGCGGGAAAGGACGAAGAGATCATGGTGGTGAACGCCGAGAAAGCGGTAATTGTAGGATCGAAGGACACCATCCTCAAGAGGTACCATTTCCTAAGGGATGTTGGATCCCAGCGAAAGGGGCCATACTTCCCAAGGATGCCGGACAGGATCCTCCGCCGAACGATACGTGGCATGATCCCCTACCAGACACCGAAGGGGAGGACTGCCTTCAAG
>DAOVMN010000234.1 GCA_030630685.1 Thermoplasmata archaeon
GAGGTGCTCACCAAGCCAGGGATATTCATCGACCACCCTATAGGTGGGGAGATCGTCAATGGGACCTATCCGATTTCCGGAAGGGCGGAGCATGACTGCAATAACACCATTCAGGAGATCGAACTCTGGATAGATGGAAACAAGCTGACGGTCACGGACACAACACCCACACCAGGCATCGTTCTCTGGGGCTTCAACTGGAACACCACACTTTATGACCCCGGTACGGGGAAGGACAAATATCCAAATGGACCCCATAATATAGGTGTGAGGTGCAGGAACTCCAATCCCTCGGGATACGATACCTCCGATTGGTGCAACATAACAGTTACCGTGGTTAATGTGCCTGTTCTCCACTTCCAGCATCCAGAGGAAGGAGAGTTCGTGGACCAGACAGAAGGACTTCCGCTCTATAAGGTTGAGGTGAAGGTGGAGAGCTTCCATGACCTGACAGGGGTTAAGCTGCGGATAGACAACGGGCCGTCCCAGGGCATGACCCTAATGGGAAATACCTTCAGCTACATGCTGGATACCTCCAAATATGGGGACGGCTACCATACCCTGAGATATGTGGGTGAATACGGCTACGGAGAGGTAAGCGAGGCCGTCACCATCCTTCTCGATTCGCCCAACGAGGATAGCCTCCCCACCATTAGTGCAAGCTATGAGCTCACAGATAACGGCCTGACCGTACAGGGGACCTCATCGGACGACTTCATGGTGGAATGGGTAAAGCTCCGGTTGGACGATAACCCCTGGATCATTGTGAATCAATCCGGAGAGAACTTCACCAGGTTTGATCATTTCTGGTCCAGAGAGGCCTTGACCCCGGATACCCACAGCATTTCCATAAAGGCTTATGACGGCTTCGATTCCGAGGATAAGATAATCTGGGTCCCTGTGGGATTGCTCTATGACCTTACGATCAAGGAGATCATATTGCCCACAGATGTGACAGAGGACGACTGGGTGAATTTCACGGTGGTGGTGGAGAATACCGGTCCCTATGCCTCACCTCCGGTAAACCTTATCCTCCGCATCGGAAGGATCATGAGGACGGAGGACGGGATAACCATCCCTGCCAACTCCCGGCAGGATATCGAGATAAGTTGGCACGCATCCAAGGGCAACCATTCCATCTCTGCAGAGATCAACCCCTCGCAGAAGAACGACGAGACAGACCCGACAAACAACGTCTACACGGATGGGAATCTCAAGGTGAAAGAAAAGAAAGCGGATGGCCCCTCGGATGGATTCGATTACAGCATGATTATGATCGCTGCGGTGATCATGATAATCCTTGGGATCGCTGCTGGGGTCTCCTTCCTCTTCGGGGGAAAGAAGAAGGTGGAGTAGCTTTATTCAAGAAGCTCGCAGAGTTCGTTGAGGGATTCCATCACCACGTCCGCTTCCCGGATGTAGGGCAAAGAATGTTCCAGAACAACGAGGACCGTTAGCAGTCCTGCCTCCCTCCCGGCAAGGATGTCCCAGAGAAAGTCTCCAACCATGATGGCGTTCTTGGGCCCGATGCCAAGCATGTCAAGCAGATAACTTATCCCATCGGGATGCGGCTTCGGGCGTGTGTCCTCTCTCCCTATTGAAATATCCACTTTCAGGTTGTGCCTCTCAAGGAGGATTCGGGCATGCCTGCCTGTGGACCGGGTAATCACTCCTGTTTTTATTCCCCTTTCCAATAAGAGGGACAGAAGGCGTTCGGCTCCCGGTGCAGGGTGGGAGTACCTTTCCAATTCTTTCTCATACTCGCCAATGATCTCCCATTTCTTCCCCTGTTCCTCGGAGCTAAGGGCCTGGATCCCTGCGATGACATCCCCCTTGATCCCAAGGCGCTCCCTGTAGGGCCCAAATGCAACATCGGATCTCAAGAGTGTGCCGTCCAGGTCGAAGATGACACCCTTCAACTCCCCCTTTTCGATCATCTCCTCGAGCCGTTCCCTTCCCTCTTCTTTTTCCATCAATAGAAATCCTCCGTTAAAGCATTATGTGGAAGCCGTCGAGGTAAAGGGTGGAGGTGGTGTAGCCGAACTGCTCAAGGACCCAGAGCGAGGTACGAAGATGAGGGGTTATCTCCCGCACCGTGAAATGAAGTCTGGTTTCCTTCCCCCCCATATCGATAAGCGGGGTAAAAACGGGTAGCTGGTCCCCAGCATGGATGTCCAACCCTCCCTTTCCTTCGATCTCCCTGATCAACCTTTGTGCGGCGAACCCCCCAACCTCCTCTGCTTTAATACCCCGTTCACCCTTAGCGGATGCGCCCAATCTGCAGAATCTTCCGCCCGCTCCCTTGGTCCAGAGGGTAATGCCGGTTCCCGGACCGATGCCATTATCCACAGTGACCTCGATTTCAACCTCTACCTCATTTCCAAACCTATACTTCAACTCACGTTCAGCCGCATCCGTCATCCTTTCTAAAATATGATCCGGAAGATTGGAGGCAAACGCCCTTCCCCTTACCGCAAAGGCCCCGTTTTCAGGGGGAAGGAACTCCGAGGACAGGAGCCTGGATGGTTTGATCCTGACCTCCACCTCGCCACCACCTTTCGGGTAGAATCCTCGCTTCAAGAGGGTGAGTTCGACCCCTGCTCCCATTTCACGAATTATGGGAAAAAACACAAAGTGCAGGTAATCCACCGGAGGAGACCAGGGAACATCCGTCCCGCCCGTGATTCGAAGGTTGGACTCAGCGGGCGCGCTTAGCAGTGGCGGCAGGAGGCTCTGAAGCAGCAGTGTGATGCTCCCGGCGGTCCCGATATCGATGGTGTATTCTCCTCCCGTAACCCTGCGTGGTTTGAAAAGAACCTCCCTGGAGCCAATTTCCGCACCTTCTACCACTGCATTGGAGATAAGGGCTGCACCTTTGACAGAGGCGAGATGCTGGGGCCTCAACCCCGGGTTCTTTCGATTGGCCCGGATGTCGGTTATCCGTATCCCTTTTCCTGCAAGAACGGAAAGGGCCAGGGCGTTCCTGAGTATCTGGCCTCCTCCCTCCCCAAAGGAGCCGTCGATGGTCAGGATGGAGTCGGGTTCCATGCGCTGGGAAATGGATTGTGGTTTTATTGTTTTAGGGTGGCGGAGGGGGGACTTGTGATGTAAAGTTTGTGCAGGTTAAGATAGACTGACCAGATTTTGCCCATGCCGCACTCGTTCGAGGTGTGCCTTGTAAATACGGGCACCGCATGATGCGAACCAAAAATCATTTATACCGTCTTTCTAACCCGTGTCCCAATGAGTATATCCAAGAATAATAACTTTCGCCCGATCCTTGACAAGGTACTGGGAAGGGTCTCGCCCAGCAGGGAACAGTGTACAGAGATAGACGCAGTGGTGCGAAAAATCTCTGAGAAGGCCCTCGCCATGAAATCCTCACTCGGGGTGGAATTCGAGATTGTTCATGTGGGCTCCACTGCCAAAGACACGCACCTTGACAAGGGAGACATAGACCTCTTCTTCAGGTTCGATCCCTCGGTTCCAGAGGAGACGCTTCAGGGCACCATATTCTCGATAGGCAAGGCAATCCTGCCCAGATACCGGATACAGTATGCCGAACACCCCTACATTCGCGGGGATATGCACGGATTTGACATCGACCTTGTACCATGCTTCGGGGTGGAAAGCGGGGACAGGATAATCAGTGCAGTGGACAGGACGCCATTCCACACCAGCTATATCGTTTCCCGTCTCTCCGATGCCCAGCGGGGCGAGGTGCGCCTGCTGAAACAGTTCTTGAAGGGAATTGGGTGCTATGGGGCAGAGAACCGGACCATGGGCCTCTCGGGTTATCTTTCAGAACTTTTAATCCTTCACTATGGGGATTTCCTCACCACACTCCAAGCGGCTTCTCACTGGATGAAAAAAACACTAATCGATATCGAAGAACAGGGATATACCGGATCCGATGAGGCTAAACCACTGCTTGTAGTGGACCCTGTGGATCCCGGGCGGAATGTGGCCTCCGCTGTTTCGGATGAGAAGATTGCCATGTTTATTCATGCTGCACGGGAATTCCTCTCCAGTCCCTCCTTGAAGTTTTTTTTCCCACCCCCACAACCAATATACGGGACCAAAGAACTAAGGGATATCCTCGATGTCAGAGGGAAAATGCTTTTCATCACCTTCGGATGTCCTAACGTGATAGACGATATCCTTTATCCCCAGCTCAGGGCCACGCTTCAGCGGTTTCAACGAATGTTCAAGGAACACGGCTTCCTACTGAACGACAGCGGCTTTACAGTACACGATTCGATCTACCTCTTCTTTGAATTCAGGATTAAGGGACTTCCAGAGAATATCCTTCATAAGGGGCCAATGGTCTACATGGAAGACCACGAGAAG
Source organism: Thermoplasmata archaeon (assembly GCA_030630685.1). Classification (GTDB taxonomy): domain Archaea; phylum Thermoplasmatota; class DAOVMN01; order DAOVMN01; family DAOVMN01; genus DAOVMN01. The sequence continues at coordinate 4,351 of DAOVMN010000234.1, forward strand.
AAATTCCTTGAGAAATGGAGTGAAAGATCCCCC
>DAOVMN010000124.1 GCA_030630685.1 Thermoplasmata archaeon
CCCCTGAGGCCGTGATCACCGGGCTTAAGGCCAAGTACACGGATGACGAGACCATAACATTCGATGCATCCTATTCCTCTGATGCTGATAACGACCCCCGTACCTATATATGGTCCTCGGATATCACTGGAGAATTCTACAGGGGTATAAAGCCAAAGGTTTGCAAAAAGCTCACCCAGGGTGAACACCAGATCACCCTCACCGTGATGGACAATCATGGCGGGAAGGACAGCAAGACCCTGTCCGTCACCATCAGGAGCGAGATAGATTATTCCATTACACTTACCGCGGAGAAAACAAGCGGTACTGTCACCTACCTCAAGCCGGCAACCTTCATCATCGAAGGGGAGAACACAGGTTACTCTGATCATTGGGTTGAACTGAAAAACACCACCTTGCCAAAGGGCTGGTGTGCGAGCTTCTGGTCAGAACAGGACGAGGAGATAAGGGATGGTTTCTGGTCTGTGGAAGGCCGTTCAAAGAAGGCCTTCAAGGTAAAGATCGAATGCCCGGGGGATGTCACACTCGGAGACCGGGTTACAATCGAGATAAGAGCATATATGGGTCCCGACGTGGAGGACAGCATCGTCGAGCTTGATCTCGTGGTGGGTGCCTTCCGAGGGGTTTCTGTGGGAATAAACGCCCAGACCATGCTCATCGATACGGCCGGTGACACAGCAGAACTCGAGGTCACCATCACCAACAGCGGGAACGCCAGGGATACGATCAGGCTCGGTGACAATGCACCAGGGGGATGGAAGGTCACATACGATCCTGGTGATTCATTCGATATGGATGCAGGGATCAGCCAGACCGTCACAGTCAAGGTAAAGTCCCCCTCGAACGGGAAAAGGGGTGAGGAGATCGATCTTGAGATATTCGCTTATTCGGTAGGGGACCCCTCGAAGAATGAATCCGTTACATCAGGACTCAGGATCATTGAAGAAAAGGATGACGACTCCCCTGGCTTCGAGCTAACGATCCTTATTGCAGGTCTTCTTATTCCGGTTGTGGTCTGGAGAAAGAAAAGAAGGGAATAAGGGAACTAACCCTCTTTGCGGTCCCCGGAGGAAGCCAATAATTCCCCTGCCGTACTTTCTCCCGTCCCATCCGTTTTCCCTTCCTGAAACCTTTTGTGAGCTCTCCTGATCTCTAACATGTCCTCGCGGCCCATACCAAGCAGGCCGATCCTTTTCCTTTTCATGGTGAGCAGTTGATAACCTGACTTAACCCTGACCTTCTTGATGTCCTCGAACTCCAATCTCTCCTCCCTTTCGGGATACCGCAGCAATAGGGCATCACCATCTATTTTGGCCTCCATGGAAGGGGGGAAATAATGGACAGGGAACACACCGATCTTTGCTTCCCATTCCCTCACAACCTTCACATAGGGCTCTATGTGGCCAAGGAAGGAATCAATATTCCGGATATCCTCGGCAGGTATTGCAAGGTCCCTTTCCTTGAGATTAACCACGATATACGGAAAGTGCTTCGAGGCCCTGAGCTGCCGATTGGCAACGATGCTGCTGATGTCCTGCCATGGAATAAACCCGTCGTTCCGAAGATTTACCCGAAGGATAGGACAATATGGGGGATAAAGGCCGTTCTCATAGACCTCGAGCCTGTGGATCCCGGTGAGAGAAAGGATGAATCCGGTAATGATAGGATAGGCAAGGAAACCGAATACAACGAGGGCAAAGACGGCCATGAATAAAGAATGAAGCAGCCCGACATACACGATGAGCAGAAGGAACAGCAATGCTGAAACGCTCGCAGACAGCAGGCGAAACCTCTCGCCTGCGATGTTGCGTTCCTCGGAGTACACCTTTCTACCAAGCTCTTCTTTCTCACGGGTCATTGTCTCTACCTGCAGCGAACCGCCCTGCCTCATTTTGGTTTCCATTTATCAGGTTTTCTCATGCCCCTGGGGGGGCCAAAGAAGACTTCAATGACCTCTCCCACGCTCCTTAGTACCGAGGGCAGGAAGGTGAAGAGGACCCAGGCAAGGAATATGAGCGCAAGAAGGCTTCCAGCCTTTCCCAGCACGTGATGTGCAAATCCCGCGGAGGTTATACCGCCGTAGGTAAGATGCACAACGATGACCATCCGGATGATATTGAACACAAAGATCACGGGCACGGTGAGCATGAATACCCTGGCCTTTGTAACAAAACACTCCCTGGCACTTACGATAGCTGCACTGAATAGAAGGATCGAGGGGAAGGCCGTACAGGAAAGGGTGATGTGGATCTCGTCATGCCCGTTGTGGTAGACGGGCACCGAGATGATAAGATCGTTGGTTCTATGCCACAGGGGATTGCCGCTGAAATCTATCGCCCCCGCCTCTGCCGGGAACCCGAAGAACGAAAGAAAGGCGGCCACGAGATAGGCATTCACATACTCCAGGGCACCCTCCACTGCTGGAATATAGGAGACGAGAGTGTACCCGATCATGGTGATGATGGCGATGCCCGATAGGAAACGGAGACCCTCGATACCACCAATAGGAGAGTTTTTCCATTCATTCAAGGCGATGTAACCGAAGAAAGGAAGGGCAGCAAGGCATAGAAAAGCGTTCGTGACATCCTCCTCCTCCAAGAAATCCGGGGCGTGCAGAATCCAGTAAAGGCCAAATAGCACCCATCCCACTGCAGAGAGCAATGGGCCGAGGGAAAGAGGCAGATGGTGGGGTGGAATATTATCTTTTGTCCTCTTTGTCCTGAAATAATAACCTATTCCCAAGAAGGCAATCGAAAAAATTAGAATGAAAAATCTGGCCATGATGCTCATGATTCTTTCCTACCTCCGTTATCTATTTTTTCCAGGGATCCGCTGCCCCGATCCAACGCTCCGGGTCGGCCTTTTCTACCCCTATTATCTATTTTTTCTCCTGACCCGGCATTCCCACCCGCTCCCCTTTTCATGAACTCCATGACCTGTTCCTGGGAGGGATAGGGGTCCTCCCTATCCGCCACATGAAGGGCCCCGGCAGCCACGGCGAACTCCAAGCAATCCTTCAGGGGCAGGCCCCGGATAAAACAGTGAACAAATGCGGCATTGAATACATCCCCTGCCCCGGTTGGGTTAAGAGGGGTGACTTTGGCCGCAGGGATGGTGAGGTACTCCCCCTCAGTATACAGCGAGGCACCGTCTTCTCCAAGGTGAACGACCACCAATTTTGCCCCTTTTTCTATAAGGGATCGTGCACTTTCCACCAGGTCCCTTTCCCCTGCCACCCCCAATACTTCCTCCCTGTTCCCGAAGAAGATATCTGAAAACGGGAGAAGCGATGAGACCTCCCTCCGAGATTCGTCGGTCCATTCCCCCTTCCCTCCTTTTCCAGAAAGGGGTGTGCCGACATCCAGGGATGTTGTCATTCCCAGTTTTTTTGCGGATTCAAGGATTCTCATATTCGGTCCGCCCATCAGTCTTGGAAGCCAGAAGAATCCGGCCCTGTGCAGATGCACGAACTCGGGGCTCAATTCCGGCAGGTCGTTGGCACAGAACGAAAGATTCGCGCCGAAATCGGAGAAGAAATGCCTCTTCCCATCCCTGAAAGAGAGGGCGAAGGTTAGTGCGGTGTTTTCCCCCCTTTTCCCAAGGAAGCCTCTAACCCCACCTTCCCTGAGCGCTTTCTCCAAAACATCCGATCTCCAATCCCTCCCTGTAAGGGCATAAAGGGCCGAGCAGCACCCCAATCTTGCCAGGGCAAGGGCGAAGTTTGCGGCATTGCCCCCGGGGCTGAATGTTATTTGTGTCGAGGTGCTCCCTTCTGCGAATCCCCTTTCCACGGGCTCGGGAAGGATATCAAGGAATATGTCCCCGAGGGCAAGCACCTTCTTGCCTTTCATTCTTTCCTGGACAAGGAAGGCCTCTGCATAGCCTTCCCCTACCCGGCCTCTATCCTGCCAGTCCGAGCTCAATTCCGGATAGATGACCCCATGGTATCTATCCAGCCCCTCGATAGCATCATCAAAGGCATTCCTCTCGAGCTGGGAGGAATACATTCTCATCAATTCCTGCTTTTTCTTCATCAACCCGGTTCCGAAGGAGAAGAAGAAATCCGGCCTTCCAAGGGGCGTCCAGATCGAATAATAAAGGATCGCACCGGTGTGCAAAGTGCGGTTCAGGCTCTCCCGAGCAAGCTCGTTGGAAAAACGGTGGGTGGGATGTGGGTCTTCCTCCCAGGGGATGAGCACGATCTCCGGATGATTTTCACGGATAATACCCATGAGCTTCCGTATCCCTTCCTCCGTGCCCTTGGAGCGGTCCAATCTCAGGAAAAGGTGGCTGGCCCCGAGGGCTGCGCATACCTTCTCTGCCTCTCTCTCTCTCTGGTCTACCATCTCCTTGTCCGAGCCCGAGGTGAGATAAACCATCTTGATCGTGTTCCCCTGTTCCACGAGTCGGATAAGAAGTGCCCCGGCACCAATGACCTCGTCATCAGGATGTGGAGAGAAAAATAGCACGTTCTTATCCCTGGGCAGTTCCAGCTTCATTCCTCCCTATGTTGTATGGGCACGTGATTCTCAGGTTCATGAAGGCGCTTCCCTGATTTTGATTATTAGAGTTTTCGTTTATGGAGACTTGAAAAAGTGTGAAAATAAATATCTGGCAGACCAGATTCCGTCAATCGAATGATTTATATAACTCCTAAAAAGACCGAACAACATGAACGCTATTCTGAACAATAAGATGGCCGTTTTGGCAATAGCCGCCTTGGTGGTGATCATCGCAATCGGAGCAGGGATTGCCCTTCTGGAGGATGACGATGATGAATATCCCCCAATCGAACCCATTGATGTGCCAGAGGGAAGCCACAGGATCGTGCTGAGTGAAGACCAGTATCAATTTGCCCCAATCACGGCATCACTCCTTGGAAACAGGGGTATCTATACCTCGATAGGATGGTATGAAGAATCCGGCGAAGTTGAAAACATCTTCATGGAGGGAGATGACCTGTCCTACTTTTCAAGCCAGGTGGCTGTCAGTTACTGGGGGGAATCCAAAGAGGTCGTTGTTGTGGACAGTTACGAACATGCTATCATGATGTCATCCGCTGCCCTTTACAAGGACATACCCATTCTTGTCTACGGGAAGACCACAACCTTGGCCATGCATTACCTCGGGGCCTCCAAGGGAGAAGCCATTGTCCTCGGGGACGTCCCATTCAAGGGAAAGGAAAAGCTCGAAGAGGAGAATATCGTTAACTTCTCACTCTCGGTTGCCAGGGAGAATGGACATGATGTCGATTATCTGACAGTTGTAAATCCGTGGGATCACAACGAGACCATAGCGGATGTCCCGCACCAGTCCGCTCTTGCACCGGAGCTGAACGCCTTCAGGGGCGGAGTGGTGGTGGCCTGTCCCGCTCACAACCTTACAATAAACGAGAGAATCCATGATACATTGAATCTCTCTTTAGAACATGGGATGGACCCCACCTTCATCTGCATGTTCGGTGATGCCTACGCTCTTCCCTTTATACATGACTATATCGATCAGTTTAGGCACGACTGTCCGACCGACAACGCCTACGCCGACCTTGACGGTAACCCTTATACTGTTGAAAAGGCCATAGGAAGGGTGATCGGCTCGACCCTGAGTGAGCTAAGTTTCTACCTCGACAGGGTGTTCAGGTACGAAAGCTATCTTGCCTCCGGAACAGCACCTACCGTTTCAAACCCTTCACTCATGGGTGGCGATTGGAATAACAACGGCCTTACCTACTGCGGGACGGCAGCAGAATTCGCGGGTCAGTCGGACATCGCCGTGAACGAGGAGCTGAGGGAGGCCGAGTTCAACACCCAGGACGACAGCCCACAGGCTCATACCGGCTATGCAACCACTGAGATATCCTCAGAGCTCCTTTGTTCTGATTTTGCCAGAGCAAATTATGTGCTGATGGACGCAGACCACGGCAATCCATACAGGACAGCCAACTTTTATGGAATAGAGCTGAAACCAATGAACCCGGGTGTCTTCTTTGCTGTGTCGTGCTCTCTCGGCAGGATCGATCTCAGGGGCTATGGTGAAGATGATACGCGCTACCCGGACGATGAATGGGGTTTCTCCAAGTCGGTCACATACTGCATGATGAGAAATGGGATGAACTGCTACTTTGGCTCCATGCGAACCGCCTATGGTACGTTTTCTTCGGATGCCCACAGGGAGGCCGCTCCAGGTCTCTGCTACTTCCTTGTTGAGGATATCCTGGCGAATGATGTCACGGTTGGGGAAGCACTGATGAACGCAAAGGCCGCCTTGATCAACCACGGGAACACCAATGTGAACAAGTGCACCACCTGGGAGTACAACTGCTTTGGTGACCCTGCCTTCAATCCCTATGAGCCGTGCAACGAGGGAAGCTGAAACAAAAAAGAGGGAAAACAAACAACATTCTAATAGTTTAACCGCCCATCATCCGCCATGTACTGGGCACTCATCGGAATCACAGCTGCTTTTCTCACCTCTTCTGGTTTTGTTCCCCAGATCCTCAAAGGGATTCGAACGAAACGCCTGAGAGATGTTTCCGCAGGAATGATGGTCATCTGGATAGCTGGGACCATGCTCTGGTTTCTTTACGGCTGGCATCTCGGGGACCTGATA
>DAOVMN010000180.1 GCA_030630685.1 Thermoplasmata archaeon
ACCATCCCCTGGACGGATTTGAGCGGGAGCCTCAGGACACCCACAATCTCTGCCGAGGCGGTTAGCCCTCTCCTGAGGCGTCTTTCTGCGTCTGGAAGGGCATTATCGTTCCGAGCATCATAGTAACTCAACGGGTGACCGATCCTCTCGCACAGCTCGTCCCTTCCAGCGCACAGTCCATAGGTCACCATGGTCTTGCAGGCCATTGATCCGTAGTCTGTTCCTGAAATCGAGCCGGTTATGTGCTCTACCTGATACCTGGCAAGGTCCTCCCTGAAATCCGGGGAGACCCGGAAAATATCCACGATCTCATCCGTTTTCATGCCAATCCGGTGAAGAAAGGCCGTCATTGCGAAACGTCCCGAGTGAGGGACGTTCTCTCCTGCCCTGGCCATACCGATCAGACCCTTAATGCATGGTGGGAAACGCTCAGGGATGACCACGGATATCGCCTGGGCCTCGTAGCTTTCCCTGAGTTTTGAGGTGATGCCCATGATCTCCGCCAGCTCATTCGCAAAGAGCTGCTTTATCGAATCCGGGACCTTCATCTCGATGAGTTCCTTCTCGAACCTCGCCCTGAGGGCTTCCTGGATGAGCCTCACGATCTTCTTCCTTTCGAGGCGGATTTGCCCGTTCTTCAATGGCTGACTGGTGAGCTTCCACTCCATGCTTTTCAATCCTGAGGCGTATCTGAGGTAGTCCACAAACCCCATCTCCGCAGAATCCTGGTCTGACCCGTCAAACTCGAACCCGAGCTCTTCCCCGACTCTAAGGACAAACCTCATTGTAGCTCCCTGGAGCAGCTTCCGGGCACGCACCGCTTCAGCGAGTGAATACCATCTGATAAGGTGCCTATCCCTCGTTGCAGCTACGAGAACCCTTGATAGGATGTAGGAAAGTATCTCCTCCCTGCATTCCTCGTCGGAATGAAAATCGATAGGAATCTCCTCTCTGTTCAATGCGGACAGAAGACGCCCCATGGCCTTCTCCTTCACGCCCTCATAGAACATGTCTGCGGCAAGCTCCCCAAAGCTCGCGAATTCCTCAGGATTTTTCATAAGATAGTCCATGGATTCTCTGAGGAATGGGAAAGATGCCATGGTTCTCAGTTCCATGACGCATGATTTCCTGGCGGTTTCTTAAATGTTTCTCCACATGACGGTCCCACCCGGGGGTGAAGTAACGGAGCGGGGATGATGTTCCAAATGGTAGTTAGCACTATATTCAGATGGTTGTTACGCTTATCGGGATTCATGCAGAAAATGCTGCCGATCTGTGGTCAATACACCAAATAGGGGATTCTATCCGGTTCGTTCACTATATTCCTGGCATCCCCGGCGAGCACGTGGCTCCTCTTCATTATGCTGTTCACTCCGGCATCTCCAGAGCATCTTCACCGGGATGGGAAACAGCAGGCCGGAAAGCAATAGAAGCGTCAGCGGCAGATGGTAAAGCACGTAAGCAAGGACCACCGGCACCCGCATCAGGTAAACGGTATATGATATCTGCGGCATGGTGGCCAGCAGGAGGGCACTTATGAAGAACGCCCCTAACAAACTGAAAAATCGCACATTGCTTTCCTTCCGACCGGGGCGGGAATAGATCGGATCCTGTGTGGGCAGTACACCGGATGACAGGGTCCCTGCCGTGATCGCGGCACCATAGAGCCAGAATATCATAAAGATGGCCAGCCGGCCGTCCATGAACGCAAGAAGGAGAAGCAGGAGCACGGGCAAGAATGCCATTGAACAGCAGGCCCATATCACCCCTTTTAGTCCCTTCTCCCTAAAAACAAAGAACCTGAAGACCGCATACCCCGTCAGCAATGAGAAGAGTGGAATAAGAGATGCGGAGATGGCAAGGAATTCCATACGATATCCCGAGGATATGGAGAGGAAGCGGTTGTATGGTATGTCCTGAATGACAACGAAGAATGAAAGCAGTCCAGCGGTGAATAGAGGACGGGGGAAGTGAGGGAAGGAGAATAAAGGCCTTTCTTCCCGATCCTTTCTGCCTGTCGAGCTTTCAATTCTATCGTGCCCGGCAGAGAGGACAGAGAATCCCAGCCAGATTGCTATCATCGAAACCGGCAGGAAGGTATAGCCGATAAGGAACGGACTCAAGGATATGGACAGGGCAAAGGCAGTTGTGATGGCTAAGGGAGCCCGCCGTTCCAATCGATCGGCAGCCGCAGAGGAAAGCGAAACGCAGGCCGCCGGGATGAGGACATAGACGGCCGGGTGAAAGAAAAGTGCTGCACACGATACTATCAGGACAAGAGCAGGCAGGAATGTGGGCTTCATCGGCTTCCGGGTGAATGGAATCTGCCATTTGGACAGCCTCGATGACCCGACAAGTTCGGACAGTTTAGGTACAAGAAAGACCAGAGCAAGCGCCATACCGTAAAAGGAATAGTTCCAGAAGTTCATGTAGAGTATGCGGTAGGTGGCGGAGAAGAAAATCATGATAGAGGTCAGGAGAAGCAGGAAATGAAGGCAGAATTCGTGGTCGAAAAGGGCCTTTTTCAGCTTCCGGAATTCGGGTAAAAGCCCATCATGCACAAATGAACCGGGATATTTTCTACCGTGGACACCGCCACTTCCGGTCTTCCTTGTCCATCGCCAGAGCAGCCACGCGGCACCAATGCTCCCGGCAGCAGCGATTAGCACTGACAGAACAAGCGCTGTGCGATCCTCGGCTCTCTGGTAATACTCGATGCTGCGATAGGCATGATAGGCCGTGAGATGGCGATCTCCATCCTTTTCATCCGCCCTGTCCACCCCCATAGAGGATCTCATCCTGTTGAATTCATCATCACCTTTTTTTATCAGCGACCATCCAAATATTTTTGTGATTCCCCCGGCATCTTCGTGTTCCTTCTCCGCTCTTTCCACATAGTAACGCTCCATGAGATAGAAGAAATCGTCGATGCTCACGATCTCGTAATCTCGTCCTAAGGAATCGGCATATTCATCTAATTTATCCAGTACCTCGGGGATTGTATCTATGTCGAGGTCTGCGGACATGACAGCCGCAAACGCAAATATCGGATCTCCTTTAGGGGCAGCATCGCATTCCACTAACAGTTTGCCCATGAAATTATCGGTATCCCCCCAGATGTGCATGGAACGCACGACCGGAGCTGCAGCTTCACCACCGCTTTCGGGTGAAGTGCCTTGCATCCACATCTTCCGCCCCTCCGGCACATCCCCGTAGTCCAGCATCATCCCGTCGGGATGCAGAGTTCGCACATAATCCTTTAGTACCTCTTCACGATATGGTGTTTCGTAAGTGGTGTATGAATTCAGCAGCCAGACATGACGCAGTTCCAGTTCTTCCATATCCACTGCCGTGCGCCGGAGCCATCGGGAGCGCTGCGCATCTGAGGCGAAACCAGGATAGAAATAACCGCTTCCGCTGGGGGCACAAACGAAGGTATCGTTCTCCGTGGCGGTAGTGTAGAAATAATCCAGTAAGGGCGGGACAACCTCTCCCAGAAAAGGACTCACGCTCCAGGCAATAGGCACGCTCCCCCGGACGGAGGAATTCCACATCTCTCTTCTCATTTTTCGTGTCATGAACCCAAGGTTGTCGCCGTCGGTGATCCCGAAGGTGAGATAGATTTTATCTCCCACCCTGGGCTGTGAATCGGCAAAGCGAGAGTTTATCGGGTTGGAATAGTTCGCAGGAGGTGGGTAGGCAGAAAAGAAACTCTTGTTTGGGAACCTGTAGCCCCCCGTGAATATCTTGCCGTACCGTGAGGCCAGTTGTACCATGTAGTTCTCTTCCACTCCAGTGGGCTGCTTGAACCATCCGATCACAGGTATATCAGCAGGCGTCTCCTTCATTATGCGCTTCATCAGTGCCTTCTCTTCAGGCATGGTGAATGGACCCGGGTTGAGGCAGAACACGAAGCCTCGGCAGGCAACGACATAATCCGTACCCTGCACTTTTGGGGAAGAACAAAAAAGAATGCTCTGGCTGCATGAATGGTAATATTGTCCGAAGGCCTTCTCGTATATCTCGGCCCGGCTTCCGCTCCAGCCGTGGCGCAGATCCTGGTATATCTCCAGGCCGTAGGTCTCACCCAGCCAGCCAGCGGTCTCTTCATCGGCAGCAAGCCACCGGTTGATGCCGGCCAGAGTCACAGCCACGTTCAGGGTATGCGCGTTCCCAGGATCATAAATCACCACCCCGGTTGCATGTCCGATGAATCTGTCAAAGAACTCCGTGGGCGTAATTACCGATATGTCGAGCTCGTAATGATCCCTGTAGTTCTCCATAAAAAATTGCCAGAAACCCCGGGTTTCGATACCATACTGTTCCCCTTCGAAATCTATGAATATCTCTGCCCTCTGCCGATTCACCAGTCCCTGGAGACAGGACATGGCCAGCATCCGTCCGTCGGTAATGCTGCCGTTCTCGAGTTCGGGATAAACATCTACCACGAATATCTCGTTGGAAGCGTTGAAATCCGGAAAGAAGTCAGAACCATCCTGGTGCTCATAGAAATCGTTGTTGAACTCTTCTTCCGGTCCCGGATGGCAGGTGAGGTCAATCCCCACTATTAGCAGCGTGAGCAGCAGCGCTGCAGCGGCAACAGCACGTGTTTTTCCCGGATCCGATTCCAGCATGTCGGATGGGATGTCCAAACATCATTTAAATTTTATTGGGATATTCTCACATCCGGAATATTCCCACGATCAAACGAGGTTCTCGATGTGCTTGATTATCGCTCTCTGGAAAAGGGAGAGAAGTGTTGTGGCGACCACGATAAAGACCAGCAGCTCATAGGAGAACCCTTCTACTGCGACACCCAACGCTGTGGAAGCGGCAGGGGCATGTTCGGTGTCCGTGATTGTCATTAATAGGATGGAAGTACCCACTGCAAGAAATCTGCAGCAAGAATGCCTCAATTCCCTCATCAACATCAAAAGGCTCGTCGGATACGCCCCTATAATAGCCCCTCCGGCTTCATCCGCAAGGTCATCTCGATGGTTCTGCACGAGCCGACATTTTTTTATATCGCGATAAAACCATACCATGGATGATTATCCTCAAGCTCGGCGGTAGTGTGATCACACAGAAAAGGGATTACGCCACACTTAATAAAGAAATGGTGGACACGATCTCAGAAGAACTGGCCTCCCTATCGCGGGAGGTCCCCTTGATCATTGTCCACGGTGCAGGATCGTTCGGCCATATCCTGGCCAAGAGGTATTCTCTGAATAATCCTGAAAAAGGCCCGGAACTAACTATGCGTATCGCAAAAGTCCAGAGGGATGTTCGAGAACTAAACCTTCTCCTGCTCAAAAACCTGATTTATAGGGGGATACCCGCGGTTTCCGTGCCTCCCTCGATTTGCGC
>DAOVMN010000023.1 GCA_030630685.1 Thermoplasmata archaeon
CAGTAGTTGGTACTGCTACGAATGTGAGGAATATCTGTGATTGAGGTGAAAGAGAGTAAGAAGGACGTGAAATACATGGAACGGTCCAGAGTGAAATTGACCATCATGCTAACCACGGGCGCTGCGCTTGCGCTTTTGTTCATCGTTTTGATTGTCATGGTTGGAAGTGCAGAGGCAAGGATAATCACAGTGGACGATTCCGGTGGGGCTAATTACACAAAGATACAGGATGCCATCGACAATGCGACCGAGGGGGACACCATCTGGGTGTGGGAAGGGACCTATTACGAGAATGTGGTGGTGAATAAGACGGTGAGTCTGGTGGGGAATGGGAGTGAGGTGACAACCATCGATGGCGGGGGGAACGGCAGTGTGGTAAAAATCATGGCGGCCTGGGTGAACATAAGTGGTTTCCAGGTAACGGGGAGCGGTGATGATCCGTGGAATTCAGGAATATATGTGGAATCAAACCACAACCAGATTTTTGAGAATAACTGTTCGAACATCCACAACGGCATCACCCTCAATTACTCCAACGACTGTACACTCGAAAAGAACACATGCTCTAACAACAACCATGGCATCAGCCTCCGCGGTTCCTCCAATGACTGCACAATCACGAACAACATATGCTCCTCGAACAAATACGGCGGCATCGGACTCTCGGATTATTCTGGACTAAGCGAGTACAATACTCTTACGAACAACTCTTGTTCGAATAACGGACATAGTGGTATCTACATCGGCGGTTCCAGAAATACACTGCAAAAGAATATTTGCGACTCGAATAAACGTCATGGTATTTTTAGTAGTGAATCAAATAACAATACAATAATCCACAACATCTGCCAAAACAATAGTTGGAACGGAATCGATTTCTATAGGGTGGACACCAGCTTGTTGAAAGGTAATAAATGTTTGAAGAATAACAATGGTATCTATTTTGATGGGATTCCCTTAACTGATACCAGTGATAACAATATCATTATGAGCAACACCTGCTCAGACAACAATGAGAATGGAATTTTCTTAAGGTGGTCACCTTCAAGCAACATTACAAACAATATCTGCAATAACAATTATGCAGATGGTATTATCATATATGCATCAGATTCCAGCATGCTCATGAATAATTCATGCATGAATAACTCTGGTCCAGAACAATATCATTATGGAATCTTTTTAGATGGTTGTTCTTTTGATTGCACAGTTTCAAATAATACTTGCTTTTATAATCCTCGGGGCATTGGCCTCAGAGATTCCAAACGTATTAACCTAACAAACAATAAATGCTGCTTCAATTTCGATGTTGGTATCTATATTGTCGATTCTGACCTAAGTAATATTATTAACAATACCTGCTCGAACAGCCACTATGGCATTGCCCTCCCCTCCTCCGACTCCACCTCGCTCTCAAACAACACCTGCTCGAACAACGACTACGGCATCTACCTCCACGAGTCCAACTCCAACACGCTCTCAAACAACACAATTCATAATAATAATATCGGAATATGCTTAAGGGGATGGGATGAATATTCCCGAGATAACACTGCCCATTATAACAATATCTACAACAACACCGAATACGGCATCGACGCATCCAACAACAACGACTATACGATCAACGCCACCGACAGCTGGTGGGGCGCCTCATCCGGGCCGTATCATCCCGTGAACAATACAGACGGAAAAGGTGACAACATCACAGATTATGTTCTTTTCGACCCCTGGCTTACTGAACCCGTAAACCGATCCCCAACAGCGAACGCCGGAAACGACCAGACAGTATACATAAATAAAGAAGTCTGGTTCGTGGGAACAGGGGAAGACCCCGACGGGACTATCGAAAATTACGAATGGGATTTTGACGGCGACGGCACCTTTGACTGGTCATCCTCGACCACAGGCGAAACAACCCATCTGTACAGCAAGAAAGGAACCTATCACGCGGTACTGCAAGTAACTGATGATGATGGAGCCACAGCAACCGACGGCTGCACGATTACCGTGAAAGAGGAATCGGCAAACGAAAAACCCACAATAACGATCACAGAACCCGCCAACAATTCCACGGTTTCCGGCACCGTTACCATCAACGGTACAGCATCCGACCCGAACGGTGACGAAACAATCGAAAGAGTGGAAATAAGGATCAACCACGGGGGCTGGGCCGGGGTCACCGGAACGACCTCGTGGAGCTATCAATGGGACACCACCGAAGTTGAAGAAGGGAACCACACGATCTATGCGAGAGCGTTCGATGGTGAGGAATATTCCGATGTGAAGGTATGGAACCTGATCGTTGACAATGTACCGGAGAACACCAGACCGACGATCTCCATTACTTCTCCTGCCAATAACACCACGGTTTCCGGTACCGTTACCATCAGCGGGACAGCATCGGATCAGGATGGCAACGAGACGATTGAGAACGTGGAAATTTCCATCAACAGCGGGGAATGGGAAACAGCTACTGGGACCGCTTCATGGACCTTCGAATGGAACACGACAGCCTTGGTAAACGGAGAATATTCGTTGAAGTTCAAGGCGTTCGACGGAGAAGATTTTTCCGAAATTAAAGAAATCATCCTGGATGTGCAAAATGTGCAGGAGAACACCAGACCGACGATCACAATAACCTCTCCTGCCAACAACTCAGAGGTTTCCGGCATTGTAACTATTAACGGCACTACATCCGATCCGGAAGGCAACGAAACAATCGAGAAGGTGGTAATTTCAATTGATGGCGGTGCCTGGATCGAGGCAACAGGGACGACCTCATGGAGCTTCCAGTGGGATACAGCGGAACTTGATAACGGTGAGTATTTCCTCAGGATCCGGGCGTTCGACGGAGAAGATTTTTCCGAGATATTAGAGATCAACTTGGATGTGCAAAATGTGCTGGAGAACACCAAACCGACGATCACAATAACCTTTCCTGCTAATAATTCCGAGGTTTCCGGCATTGTAACCGTTAACGGCACTGCATCCGATCCGGACGGCGACGAGACAATCGAAAGTGTGGAAGTTTCCATCAACAGCGGGGCATGGAAAACGGCAACCGGAACAACTTCGTGGACTTTCGAATTGGATACAACCACCCTGGAAAACGGCGAATATTCGTTGAAGTTCAGGGCGTTCGATGGAGAAGATTTTTCCGAGATCGCAGAGTTTACCCTGAATGTGCAAAAGCCGGTACCGGAGAACAAGAAACCCACTGTCTCGATAACCACTCCCCCAGACGGGGAAAAGGTCTCCGGCAAAATCACAATCTCCGGCTCAGCCTCTGACTCGGACGGTTCAGTTGAAAAGGTCGAAGTTTCCATTAACGGGGAAAACTGGACTTCCATCACCGGTATCACAAGCTGGAGCTTTGAGTGGGACACAAAGGAACTGAAGAATGGAGATTACACGATCCGGGTTAGAAGTTTCGACGGAACGAACCATTCCGAAGTGAAGGAAATCACGGTCACGGTGGAGAACAAGGACGACGATGACGGAGGGGGCGGCGGCTTCATCCCAGGGTTCGGGGCGGTAGCCGTAGTTGTTGCGGTTGGAGTCACGTTAGTTCTGTACAGAATGAAAGGAAAGAAGGAGATGGTGCGATGAAAAAGATGAGGTTACTATTTGCACTCCTGCTCATATTAGGAGGGATATCAATTCTTATCATTATCATCCCAGGTACTGTAAATTGGGCACGAGCGGCTGAGGGCGATGGTGGAACTGATCAACATATACGATTAAGCGAATGCCAGACAGATGGTGAAGGATTTGATTGGAACGAGATACACGGCTTTGCAATATTAGAAGATGATGAAGTGATTGACGAGGAGTTCAATGTTTCCATATCCGAAGATGTGAAATATTATTCCTCCGAGGATAAATACAAACCAGTGGGTCACATATTCGGAGAGCTTCACGAAATTCACTGTGATGATGATCCTGAGCCAAGTATTACAATTACCCAAAATGATTTCGATGCTTACAAAGATGATAAGATTAACCTCACCGTTTACATCCTTGTGGAATATTGGCGAGAAGGTTCGGGCGAGGATGAACTCAGGCAGGCATACAGGGAAGTCCTTGTGCAGAGGCCTAATAATGCCCCGGTAGCTATGGCAATGATAACTGATTCCGATGAGTACGAAAATGGGAATTGGACAGGTTGGAAGAATGCCAGTGATCCTAAGGACCTAAATGAGGATGGTGAACTGAGTTACTACATCAGTTCAGAGGGCATCAATGTGTTGTTCTATCTCAATGCTTCCAACTCCTGGGACATTGATAAGGACAATATCACAGATTGGCGATGGGATCTTGACGGGGACGGACATTTTGGAAAAGAGAGCCGTGAGCAAAAAATGAACACAACGGTGTATCTCGGTGTTGGAGACCATATCTTGGGTCTCATGGTGGGAGATGGAAACAAATATTCTCAAAAACAGGATATTCTCATATTCATCCGTACATCTCAACGAAAGCCTGACTTCACAATCGACGAGATATCAGCAGTGAACATTGACGAATTAAGTTCAGATATTTTCAAGGGAGACGGGGCAAAGATAACGGTTTATGTGAGAAATATAGGAGACAACGAATCCAATGAAACATTTGACGTGAATTTTGAATATAAATCTGTGGATACTAATGGGACTTTTATAGCGATGGGTTCGGTAACAGTTACAGATACAATTATAGTAAATGGGGTTAAATTAGTGGAGCTTATATGGAACACAGGGAACGAGAGTTTCAATCCCGGAGAATACCGATTTAGAGCCACTGTGGATTATAGTGAGAAGGTAAAAGAGCTCAGGGAAAGAAACAATGTTTTCACGAGTAAAGAAAATGTTACCCTTTTAAAGGAAGTTATCACGGGTGATGCCTGTGTATTAATTGAGGAGATCAAGCTCTCTAAGACTTTCGCTTTGGTGAATGAGATAGTCTACATCAATATCTCTCTTAAAAATGAAGGAGAAGGTTATGCACGCTATGTTGATATCTTTTATCATATCAATGGGGAAGAGCAATATTTCCGAACTATCTATGTGATTCCTGCCGGAGGGAATGAGTCAGCCACATTTACCTTTTCAGAGGATACAGTTGGCAATTACAATCTAACATTCTCAGTTTATGACAATCAGGTTCAAGTTGATGAAACCGAGATTGCGATTCAGGTAAAGGAATATCATGAAATCGATTCAATATCACCCAACCCAGCTATTGCTACTGATATCATCCACTTCTCTGGTCATATTATAGACAACGCTACTATTATCCAGTATGTTTGGCGCTCAAGTCTGGATGACGAACTTTATAAAGGTACAAATTCCAGTTTCACATACACAGGTCTATCTAATGGCACTCACATAATATTCCTGAAGATTCAGCACATGAATGGAGTATGGAGTAACGAAGTAAACACAACTCTTACTATTCATGGAAAACCAGTGGCGAAGATCATTGAAATCTCTCCCAACCCTGTGACAGAAGGCCAAACAATAACATTAAATGGAAATGGGACTGACGATGGAACCATCGAATGGTATTGTTGGAGAACAGATGAAACAGTGCTCTACAATGGCACAAATTCCAGCTTCACCATCTCTACACTTTCTGTTGGTAATCATACCATTTACTTCAAGGTCCAAGATAATTACGGCGTTTGGTCTGACGAGGTGATTATGGAAATAAAGGTGGAGAACAAGGACGACGATGACGACGGGGGCTTCATCCCCGGATTTGGGGCGGCGCTGCTGATTACTGTAATTATAATATCATTAGAAATATCCCACATCAAAAAATGGAGACGATATGGTGAGAACTAAAAAAATGAGTTATCAAACGATCTTTATGATCGTTGCGGCAGGGATGTTGATCATTGGCTCTCTTGGGGGTTTGATAGGTAGCCGGGATACCACAAGACCTGAAAATGTCACCAATGAATTGGGTAAAGATGAGGCATCCAAAAACACCGAGAGAGTGCCAGGATGGTTCACAAAAAATAAGGGCCAGGTGAAAGATCAGGCTGTGCTATTTACATACTCGGATGGTTGTGCCGCCTTTCTGG
The DNA here is from genome assembly GCA_030630685.1 of Thermoplasmata archaeon. GTDB lineage: Archaea > Thermoplasmatota > DAOVMN01 > DAOVMN01 > DAOVMN01 > DAOVMN01. The sequence continues at coordinate 6,071 of DAOVMN010000023.1, forward strand.
AAAGCGCAGTACTACTTCAGATTAATAATGGCAAAAATAGCAGTTCTGTGAAAGTGACCTTTCCAGGGTCGAATGTTGTCATACCCGAAGGGGAAGGAGAACTTAATCACCAGAGTAACTTTTTCCAGGGGAGCGATCTGGAGAAATGGCATACCAACGTTCCGAACTTCAAACAAATTGCCTATCCTGACATATATGATGGTATTGATCTGATATACTACTCCACAATTAATGGCTTGAAATATGATTGGAGAGTCCAACCTGGGACCGACCCCGGTATCATTCAGGAACGTTACGAAAGCGCAAAATCGGTTAAAATCGACACCGACGGATCCCTGATAATCACCACAGGACATGGTGTGCTCAGGGAGGCACCTCCTTATTGTTATCAGGTAGAGAAGGAGATATTGAGTCGCTTCATAATTAGAGAAGATAATACAATTTCCTATTTAATTGGGAACTATGATGGGACACAACCATTAGTAGTGGATCCAATGATCTTCTCTACGTATATAGGAGGGGAACTTAGAGAACAGGCAGAGGATATTGCTCTTGATGGAAATGGCAATGCCTATGTTACAGGAGGGACCTTTTCCACTAATTTTCCAACATCCCAAAGTGCTTATCAAAAATCCAATAAAGGATATGGTGATGTATTCGTCTTCAAGTTGACCATTGATGGGAAAAACCTGGTATATTCAACCTTCGTGGGAGGTGAAGGTGGGGACTTGGGTGTTTCCATGGATATTGATAGCGAAAATAACATTTATGTCACTGGATATACAGAATCCTCGGATTTTCCAACCACTGATGGAGCATACAACACTACTCATAGTGGAAATGCCGATGTTTTCGTGTTCAAGCTCTCCAGCGATGGCTCCACTCTGAAATATTCAACCTATATTGGCGGGAGTGAAACAGATAAGGGTCAAGGAATTGCATTGGATGAGGAAAGGAACGCGTATGTTACGGGTTTCACCGAATCCCCGGACTTCCCAGCTACCAATGGAACATACAATACATCTCATAGCGGTGATGATGACGCTTTCGTATGCAAATTATCCAGTGATGGAAGTGATCTACTTTATTCAACATATATAGGCGGGAGAGAGCAAGATATAGGTACCGGTATAAAACTCGATGGAGAAGGAAACGCGTATGTGACAGGAGTAACTGGATCAGCCACTTTTCCCACAACCCAAGATGCATACGATACCTCCCACAATGGAGGTGGGTATTACTGGGCCGATGTATTTGTTTTGAAGCTCAATGGTAACGGGAGTGATCTCCTGTACTCCACATTCGTAGGTGGAGATCACATGGATGAGGGGTTAGATCTCGCATTGGATAACGAGGGAAATGTGTACGTAACTGGGTATACCGGCTCAGAGAATTTCCCAACGACCGAAGGAGCGGTAAATACCACTCATAATGGTGGCGATGATGTTTTCGTGTTCAGGCTTTCAAGCGATGGCTCTACACTACAATACTCAACCTATGTGGGAGGACAGGCAAATGATAAAGGGGAAAGCATCGCTATTGATGGGAAAGGGAACGCCTATGTTACAGGGTGGAGTGAAAAGTGGTCTTTTGATTTTCCAACCACTGAGGGAGCATATATGCCAGATGATGGAGGTTTCAATAAAATCATTCTATTCAAGCTGAATTCCAATGGGACCGACCTTCTGTATTCGACCTATATGGGAGGAACAACCCATTATGTGATGGAGGGGAACTTTAATAATTACGGCAACGCAATTGCAGTTGAGGATGAAAACATTGCCTATGTTACAGGATGGACAAAGGCTACAGACTTCCCCACCACGGAGGGCGCATACCAAACAACATACAGAAAAGAATCAGATGTCTTCGTATTCAAGTTGAATATGGTGCCCGAAGACCAGGGTGAAGACGACGATGACGATGAGGTTGGGATGAGCACAGTTGTTTGCTGCAGTGGGATGGTCGTCTCAGTTGTTGTCGTTGTATGGTTCTTCATTGTTCGAAAGAAGAAACAAACTGGCATCCAGCCGGCTATTCCACCGCAAACATATCCACAACCGGTACCGTACCAGCGGCCCCCACAACCACCCCGGTATCCCCCTGCCCGGCCCCCGCCCCCTCCAACTCAATCCTTCACCCCACCGTCTGCGGGTTCTCAACCTCAACCAGCAACAGAAACAAAGGAAACATGGACCTGTCCAAACTGCGGAAATAAATTATCTATGGAAGATATATTCTGCTGGAAGTGCGGAATCAACAGACCGAAAGGAGGATAACATGGGCTATACAGGAAAAATATTGGAGATCGACCTTACACACGCAAGCCACGAGGTGACGGATTTAGATATGGAACTTGCAAGACGCTTTATCGGGGGAAAGGGACTGGGTGCGGCCCTGCTTTACCGCATGATAAAAAAAGGGACCGACCCGCTCGGCCCTCACAATCCTCTCCTGTTTGTCACCGGCCCTCTCACGGGCACAATGGCTCCCACCTCGGGACGCTGGTGTGTTGTCACCAAATCTCCTTTGACCGGCCTTTTCCTTGATTCCCATGCCGGAGGATATTTTGGAACCGAACTCAAGAAGGCAGGGTATGATGTTATCATGATCAAAGGGAGATCAAAGGCCCCTGTGTATATCTCGATCAAGGATAAGGGCGTGGAAATAAAGGACGCAGGCGAACTCCGGGGCAAGGGAACTGTAGAGACCGTAAGAGTGCTGCGCAGGGTCCATAACGATCCAAAATTAAGGATCGCATCCATCGGGCCGGCAGGGGAAAACCTGGTAAGATTTGCCATGATTGCAGTGGATAGCCATGAACAAAAGGAGCGTGGAGGTCAGGCGGGCCGGGGTGGTGCGGGGGCGGTGATGGGTTCCAAGAATCTTAAGGCCGTTGCCGTAAAAGGCACGGGAAAAATCGAATATTACAGAAGGGATGGGTTCATCGAATCTGCTCGTAAAGCAAATCAAAAGGTGCTGGACTCCCCGGTGACAGAACTGCGTCGAAAGTATGGGACCACCCGTATTGTTAAAATCATGAACGAATTCGGGATCCTGCCTACGAACAACTTCAATACAACGATATTCGAGCATGCTGAAAACATCAGCGGGGAACACATGATAGAGGCTATTGTCATTGGAGATAAAGCATGTTTCAACTGTCCGCTGAGGTGCGGGAAGCAATCTTTGGTAAAGGAGGGAAAGTACAAAGGCACCGAGGTGGAGGGACCGGAGTATGAGCTCCTTGCGCTCATGGGTTCGAATTGTGGCATAACGAACGTGGAAGCGGTTGCAAAAGGCGCATATATGGTGGATGATCTGGGCCTGGATGGGATATCTACAGGCGTTGTGATAAGTTTTGCAATGGACTGCTACCAGTACGGCGCCCTTTCCCGGGATGAGCTGTTCGGATATGAAGGGAATTTCGGGAACGAGGAGCTCTATTTCGAGCTTATTAACGCAATCGCTTATAGAAAGGGAATAGGGAATATCCTGGCGGAAGGTGTGAGAACAGCATCCGAAAAGATAGGAAAGGGATCCGAAGAGTATGCGATGCATGTAAAGGGTATGGAACTCCCTGGATACGACCCAAGGGGGAGTTTTGGTATGGGGCTGGCTTATGCCACATCCGACAGGGGTGCGTGCCACCAGCGTGCCTGGACTGTCTTTAACGAGATCTTTGCAGACCCCCCAACAAACCATTCGATTATTGGTAAAGCAGGGCTTGTAAAGGATACCCAGGATGAGCGGGCCGCTGCATTCTCGTTGGTGCTCTGCGACTTTGTACCCATCGATGTGGAGGATTTCGTGAATCTGATAAATGCTTCTACAGGGTTCGGATATTCAAAAGAGGAATACCTGAGGTGCGGGGAACGAATATGGAATCTCACACGCCTTTTTAATATAAGAGAAGGAATTAGCAGAAAGGATGATAATCTTCCCGCACGATTACAGGACCCGTTACCCGAGGGACCGAGTAAAGGCTGTGCAATAACGGACGAGATGCTGGATAGCATGTTAGATGAATACTACGAATACCGGGGATGGACCCGGGATGGGATCCCCGGTCAGGAGAAACTCAAGGAACTTGGACTTGAAGAATATGATGAGAGGTTATAATATGAACATAATGTCAGAGGGAGCAAAGCGTCTGGAAGGGCAAGCGGCATTCAAGGTTCTTGCACGAGCAAGGCAACTGGAACGACAGGGAAGGGGCATCCTCCATTTTGAGATCGGTGAGCCATGTTTTGACACCCCTGTCCATATTATCGAGGCAGAAAGAAGGGCAATCGAGAATAAGCATACTCACTATGTGTCATCATACGGAATCCCGGAATTGAGAAAGGCAGTGTGCAAGGAGATCGAAAAGACGAGGGGATTCCTTCCCGATCCCGAGCAGGTATTGATCACCCCGGGAGCAAATTCCATCATATTCTTCACCGCGGCGTGCGTGGCGAATCCGAATGAGGAGGTAATCTATCCCGATCCTGGATTCTTTACCTACAGGTCTGCATTGGGATATCTTGGCAATAAGCAGAGACCAGCACCGCTTCTGGAAGAGAATGAATTTCGGATGAATCCAGAGGATGTGAAGGAAAGAATAACAGACGACACACGCCTTATAATCATGAATTCCCCTCAGAATCCTACCGGGTCGGTAATGACCAAGAATGAGATCGAGGAGATGGCAGAGATTGCAGAGGAACACGATGTGTATCTCCTGACCGATGAGATATACAGCAAGATGACCTATGAGAGGAAACATCATACCCCTTCAATAAGGGATGAATGCAGGGAGAGAACCATCCTGCTTGATGGATTCTCAAAGAAATATGCAATGACGGGTTGGAGGCTCGGCTATGCCGTGGGACCGAAGGCAATCATCAAGAAGATGGGCCTCCTTTTACAGACAACGGTCTCCTGCACACCGCCCTTTATTCAGCATGCGGGCATTGGTGCATTGGAAGGGGGGGACAAATGCATTGAAGATATGATGGGCGAGTTTAAACAACGGAGGGATATCATCATCAAAGGTCTGAACAAGATCCCGGGGATATCCTGTGTGATGCCGCAGGGCGCATTCTATGCCTTCCCCAATATCACAGGGACAGGAATGAGCAGCGATGAATTTGTCTCTTGTCTCCTGGAGAAAGGGGGTATCGCCATCCTTTCCGGGCCTGATTTCGGCGAGTATGGTGAAGGGTTTGTACGGTTTTCGTATGCCACGGATATCGAAAAAATAAAGGAAGCTTTAGAACGGATGGAGGCCCTTTTTTAACTCCTCCCTGAGCCTATATTATCTAACCTCTGAAGAGATCAAAAGAGCGTTAGTAAATCCCTTTTTTCCCTCCCCACCACCCATCCAGCCCGTTTGAAAGTGCCTCAAGCGCCTGCTCCAGTTTTTCGCAAGGAATCCCGTAACCAATCCTGATGTGCCCCGTCATACCAAAGTACTCCCCAGGGGTGATCAGGACCTTGTGCCTTTCAGCAAGAAACCTCCCGAGAGCCATGGTGTCCGCCTTCTCTCCGTTCTGATTGGTTATCCTTGGGAAGGCGATATTCGCCTCTGAAGGCACCCATTCCGCATCCGCTCTCTGGCTTATCCACTCCTTTATTTTCCTGAGGTTGGGCTCCATTATTTCCCTACCACGTCCGATGAACCAGTCCAGGTTTCGCATCATGAGAAGATATGCCCTTTGGCTGATCACTGAACAATTGGGAGAAAGGAGTATTTTCAACCTATCAACTTCCTTTATCAACCTTGACGGACCCACCAAATATCCGATCCTCAATCCACACCCTCCGAAGAACTTGGATGGGGAGGAATTGATCACCACGTTTTCGCCAGAATCTATTGCAGATGGAACATCAGAGAAACGGCGGAATATCTCGTCCACCAAGACCGTGGTATCGGCATCCTCGCATATCTCCACGATTTCCTTTAATGCGCTGGCCCTGAGGGTTGTTCCTGATGGATTGTGCAGGTTTGTGAGCACAATGAGGGATGTGCCCCTGACCCTTTCCTTGAGTTCCTCGGGGGAAAATTCGAATCCATCCTCATAGGGCCTGGGCACTAAAATCACCTTCGAACCGAGCACATTTGCCACCTTCCACAGGGGTTCATAGCTCGGGGTTTCGACAGCGATTGTTCTCGGGGAATAAAGTGCTTCAACAAGGAGATTCCCCTCGGAGGCACTGGAGGTGATGGCAACATTTTCTGATTCCACGGAATACAGCTTGGCTATTTCCTCCTTGAGTTCGGGGTCACCCATGTCAGTCCCGCAGTCAAGGTTGAAATCGAATTCTTCAGGATCGAATCCAGGGAAATCGGTGAGTCTCAGGAACGGGAGGGAGCTCGAGCCGAGGTTGTGGGTGATGCCTGGATAGCCGTTCAGCCAGTTCAGGAGATCAAAGTCGGCGGGTTTCATGCGGAGGGCAAGTAGTATGGTGGATTTATCCTTTGCGGTTGGTCCGGGGAAGTCTGAGGGTGAAGCAGTTGGATGGTGGAGCAGTTGGATGGTGGAGCGGAGAGACATACCGGTTTCATCCCGAAATGATAGA
>DAOVMN010000232.1 GCA_030630685.1 Thermoplasmata archaeon
AGGGTGCATTCCAGATTTATTGGTATTTTCCAGCAGAGCATTTCGTATCGTCCTTTGCTGCTTGAATTCTGCACGCGGATGACACGGATTTGGAGTGAAAACTTGTTTTCGCTGCGGATGACCTTTGGTCGTCAAGCCGGATTCCCGCAGATTTTTCATTGATCCGTGTTTATCCGTGTGATCCGCGTCATCCGCGTTCTACAATCCAGACCGTCAAGGCAGTTAGAATTCCATTCTCATCACAAAGTCCCGCCTTTTGTGTGTAATTCCCTTTTCCGTGCCACCCACCCATCGAACCACCTACTCTCCCGCCGCGACGCCAAAAACTTTAAACGATAGCCCTGAACTTCTACCCCGTGAAACCCAGGAACGAAACCCCGCTCATGAAACAGTACCACAGGATCAAGCAGCAGTACCCGGACACCATCCTGTTCTTCCGCATGGGAGACTTCTACGAGATGTTCTTCGAGGACGCCAGGATCGCCTCCGAGGAGCTGAACATCACCCTTACCACACGGGGAAAGGAGTTCGGGAAGGACATCCCGCTTGCCGGCGTCCCGTACCACGCTGTCGAGCCCTACCTTTCTCGCTTGATCAGAAAGGGGTACAAGGTGGCCATCTGCGAGCAGGTCGAGGATCCAAAGAAGGCCAAGGGCATCGTGAAGCGCGAGGTCGTTCGGGTGGTCACCCCGGGAACATTGATAGAGGAGTCTTTCATCCGGGAGCAGGGGAACAACTTCCTCATGTCCCTGTCTGGCTCGGGCGAGGTTTACGGTCTCTCCCTTCTGGACCTTTCGACAGGGGAATTCGCTGCCACCGAGGTTCAGGGGGAAGAGAAGCTACTCGGCGAGATCGTTAGATTCTCCCCTGCCGAGATCATCTTCCCGCCCTCTTTCGGGGAAGACAGGAAGCTGATCCAGCAGATCGAGGCCCTCACGAATACTTCCCTTCATACCTATGAATCCGATGCATTCGGGTACTGGTCGGCACTCTCCCTTCTGAAGGAGCACTTCAAGGTCCTCACCCTCGAGGGATTCGGGCTCGAGGGAAAGCTGGCCGCGGCATCCGCTGCCGGGGGGGCCCTGGCGTATGTGACCGGGGTTTCCAAGCGCACCCTCACACACATCCAGACACTCACCTCGTTCTCTACCGAGGATTACATGGTGCTGGATCCCACAACCGTGCGGAACCTGGAATTGATCCGCAGCATTATCGATGGGGGGAAGAAAGGCTCACTCTACAATGTGCTGGACAGGACGATCACTCCCATGGGCTCGAGATTGCTCAGGAAGTTCATCCTCCAGCCGCTGATGAAAATTAAAGAGATAAACCAGCGCCTCGATGCTGTCGAAGAACTGGTGAACAGCGGATTCCTCAGGGAGGACATACGGGAATCGTTATCCGGTATCCGGGATGTCGAAAGGATCATCTCGCGGATATCATTCGGCACGGGCGGGGCAAGAGAACTGGTAGCGTTCAGGGAATCGTTCAAGGCCCTTCCGGGGCTGAAGAGCCTTTTAGCCGACACGAAATCCGCTTTGCTCCAAAAAACCGGAGAGGAGATCAACCCGCTTCCCGGATTGATCAAGGAGCTGGAGAAGGCTCTAATGGACTCCCCTCCTGCTATCGTACGCGAGGGCGGGTTCATCAGGAATGGCTATGACGGACAGCTTGACGAGCTCAGGGATGCCTCGCGCCATGGCAAGAAGTGGATCGCTTCAATGGAGGAGAAAGAGCGCAAGCGGACACGCATCAAGTCCCTCAGGATCAAGTATAATCGGGTTTTCGGGTATTTCATCGAGGTAAGCAGGTCCAACCTTTCGTTGGTTCCGGGGAACTACATACGCAAGCAGACCATGGCGAATGCAGAGCGTTTCATCACCCCGGAGCTCAAGGAGATGGAGGGCACCATCATCTCGGCGGAGGAGAAGGCCGTAGCCCTCGAGAACGAGATATTCGATCGCCTCAGGGATAAGGTGAATGAGGTAGTGGTGGAGAGCCAGAGAACCGCCCGCGCCGTCGGGAGAATAGACGTGCTGCTGAGCCTTGCAACCGTAGCGGTGGAGAACTCCTATGCCCGACCTGTCCTCTCGGATGGAACGCGCATCGAGCTCAAGGATGGACGGCATCCCGTTGTGGAGCAAAGCCCTAACATCAACTTTGTTCCAAACGATGCGAACCTGGACTGCGAGGAGCAGCAGATCCTCCTGATCACCGGACCCAACATGGCAGGGAAATCCACCTACATGAGGCAGGTCGCTTTAATCGTCATCATGGCGCAGATGGGCTCCTTCGTACCTGCGAGGGAGGCGAGGATCGGGCTCGTGGACCGGGTTTTCACGCGGGTAGGGGCCTTCGACGACCTCAGCCGCGGGCAGAGCACCTTCATGGTGGAGATGCTCGAACTTGCAAACATCCTGAACAGCGCAACCTCCCGCTCCCTCATCGTGCTGGACGAGATCGGCCGCGGTACCAGCACCTTCGACGGGCTGAGCATCGCCTGGGCCGTTGTGGACTACATCCATGACCGACAGAGGATAGGAGCAAGAACCCTTTTTGCTACCCACTACCACCAGCTCACCGAGCAGGAGCACCTCCTCAAACGCGTGAAGAACTACCACATAACTGTATTGGACAGGAAGGACGAGATCATATTCCTGCGTAAGATCGAGCCTGGGCCAACGGACAAATCCTATGGTATCCAGGTGGCAGCCCTCGCCGGACTCCCTGGCGAGGTGGTGGAGAAGAGCAGGAACGTCCTCGGGATGATCGAGGAGGAGAACCGAATATCTGTGGATCGACTTCTTCCGGATAAGAGGCAGCTCCAGACCGTGCTCTTCGACGGGACCATACTGGACCCGGGGGGTGGGGGGAAGGGGAAGGTGGCAGTGGCGGAGGAGAAAGGGGAATACGAGGCCGGTGGTGGCAGGGGGGAGGTCCCGGAGAACCTGAAAAAGCTGGCGGAGGAGTTGAGAAAGATCGATGTGATGCACATCACCCCCATCGAGGCAATGAGCAAGCTGTACGAGCTCAAGAAGCTGGTTGAGAAGAAAGAGGAGAAGTAGGCTGAGGATAAAAGTGATGTGGAGGGGGGGGAAGAAGGAGGGGTGAGGGGTAGGGCATTGAGGGTAGTGGAAGTGAAGGTGGAAGGGCAAGAGAGGGGCTGTGGGTGAGGGGCAGAGGAGAGGAAAGAGGGCATTGAGGGTGGCAGGAAGTGAGGGTAGTGGAAGTGAGGGTGGAAGGGTAAGTAGGGTCGAACCTCCTGTCCAGTTGAATTCATTCCAGCTTTTTTGAATCCCATCAACAAATTCAAATAACATTTATACATATGTATAAAGCATGTCCCGAGTAAAAGAGCGTGTATCGATGTCCGTGTCTCTGCCATCAGGGCTGATCAAAGAGATAGACCATCTCGTGGATGAGAAGATTTTCGGGTCAAGGTCTGAGGCCTTGAGATATGGAGCACGCCTGGCGGTATTGTTTCATCAGAGGACACACGCACGCGCTGAGGAATATGCATATAGGGATACAGTAGAAAGATTGAAACGTGGTAAGGATGTATCTTGATACCGACTGTGTCCTGGCTCTGGTTAAGGATACCGACTGGTTGAAGGAGTCAGTGCAGAATAGAATCAGGGGAGAGAAATCCTTATGTACCTCTGTTCTGACCGTAGTAGAATCCAGATTGGTCCTAATACGTGAATCCACAATCAAAGTTGCATTTGATGTGGAAAAATCATTGGATGAATGGGAGATCAGACTGCTACCGCTGGATAAGGAAATACTGATAGAATCAAAGAGATTGATGAAGAAGTATGATTTCCTTTGCACCTTCGATGCAATCCATATTGCCACTGCCAGGCACTATAATGAAAAGATTCTTTCCACGGATCATGTATTTCCACTGATTGAGGACCTAACTGTTGAGAATCCAAGAGATATTTGAAATTGTATAATAATGCACTGCCGGAGAACTTAGGGAAGCGGGCAGAGGTGAAGAAGGAATTTGATGCCCACAAGGTGCCGGAGAACCTGAGGAAGCTGGCAGAGGATAAAAGTGATGATGGAGGGGGAGGGGGGAGAAGAAGGAGGGGTGAAGGGTAGGAGGAGGCATTAGGGCGTTGAGGGTGGTGGAAGTGAAGGTGGAAGGGCGAGGCGGAGAAGAAGGAGGGGTGGCCATTGTAGTAAAAATACTGTTATGAGGGAATGGAAACTTGTTAGAGTTCCGGCTGGACATGAAGTCGTTAGATATTCCTTATGTTGTACATTGAGATATGCAGCCTGATGTTTTTCTTTACCGATGATGTGAAGTCGATGGATTAAGTGGGAACGGCCAATGGGACTATGTCGCAACATAGTGAATAAGAATTTAGATATTGTCAACCACATAAAA
>DAOVMN010000332.1 GCA_030630685.1 Thermoplasmata archaeon
CTTGCCGTTCTCTATTGGGTCCTCGGACATATCGTATTCACTCTCTTCAAGAGTTACAGAGGCACCCGCGACAGGCCCGCCTGCCTGATTCTTTACGGTTATATTTATCCAAGCGCTCACATTGACGGTAGAGTCTGACGCTAATATCATCAAGGTTTCGTTAGTGAAAATATCCACATCATCCTTGTCCACATATCCGCAGTTCACGAGCACGGGATGCGATGCATTTGCCTTTCCCGGCATTTCGCTTTCCCGATAGATATCCTGAATGCTTATAGTCCAGGCATCAGAGGAACTGCTGTTATGAAGGGTGGGCGAACCCCTCGTGAAGTTGAGTTCGGTATCGCAGCTATCGAAGGATATGCCCTCGAAATAACCTATATTTTCAGGGAAACTATCAAAGGATATACCTACCTTTGAATCGTTGACCGTGGTATTCTGAATGAGGTAGGAGAGGTTGGAGGTATCCCCCATACTGGGGTATTCTATATGAATCCCGCCGGTGTAAACCTTGAGTAGTGGTTCTGTGGTGAGAATCCCGGAACCTGCAAGATGAGAGATTGTACTGTTCTTTATCGTGAGGGAAGCATTGGCCATAAACCTGAATTCACCGGTTCCCGTCCCGTTGTTAGTAACGGTGGCTCCATTGATAATCTCGATATCCCCGCTGCCGTCCATCATATCCCCACCATGGCCTATGATGGCATAGGGTATGGTTGGACAATTAAACCTGATCGTGCCCCCGTCGACAACGATCTTTCCACTCTTGATCATGCCCATCTCTTCAGAACATCCAACATGGATATTGCCCTCATCAACCACCAGCGTACCTTTAACTGTGAGAGTAACGGGTTGTTCCCTCTTCCCAATGACCACACCCGTATGAGGGCTGTAAGTATCAGGAGGGACATCATACCCCAGATCATCATCCACGTAGACTGTCTCGTCCACATCAATGGTATAATTCGAGGTGATAACCCAGGTGCTATTATAATAGGTCTGACCTTTTACTTCCTCAGGCTGGAAATTAATCATGACAATCAGGCCAGAGGCTACCATCAGGAAGACCAGGGAAACGGCCTGCAGTTTAACGATTTCGGTTCTCTTCATTTACTTCCTCCATGCTCGCAACTTTTTTTGATTCTGAGAAGCAATATCATTTCATTATCGCTCCAGTACATTATTTAGTTAGTTCACCCTCACTTGCTTCCTTCCAGTAGATATAGGTGACGGTGAGGGTCCAGTCATTTCCTGTATCTTGGGCTACCACTTGCCCCAGAGTGGTCTCGGAATCCCCCGCCTCCACGCACTCCACGGTGACATTCCAATCGCCTACCTCGAAATCCTCTATCCGGCCTTTTTTCTTCTCCTTTTCGGTCATGCCAACAAGGATATCGATGGTGATGATGCCATCCTCCGTGTTGATGTCGCTCTCGGCCTCTTCCGAATACTCGGTGCCGTTCGGGGAAACGATGGTCAGTCGGAATCTGTCTGGCTGGTTCTGGACCCCAATCCCTCCCACGTTCGCTTCTGAGGTATCGTCATCCGTCCAGGCGAGCTCAAAGCTTGTTGAGTTCACCCTGCCCTTGAACCGCTGTTCCACCTCGGTTGCCTCGTGCTCACGGGTGTAATCATCCTTGCCCCAGGTTTCATTGACCAGAATAGCATTCTTGCTACCGCCGGTTTCCAGGCCAACGGTGTCGGTATTTGCAGCGGCATTCCAGAAGATGCCTGCAAGAATGAACGTTAAAGCGATGAAAGCAAAGAGGGAAACTTTATTCTTAGGGATGGTTTTGCCCGCATATCCACCGGGCACATAATCGGGCAGGGATGTCTCAGCAGCCCACATGTCTTTTAGTTCTTTTTTGATTTTCTCAATTAATATTTTGATAACCATAATAATCAAACCCTCCAATTTCGGTCTCGACATTTAAATATTTCGGATTCTGTATAATCCTTGCTCCGTCTTTATGAATATCGCCTCGCGAGATCAGCTTGATTATTGTGCCCTATTAGCCAAAATGTAATCACCGAAATAATCCTAAATTTTATTAGCATTTTGGTTCGGTAATCAATCTGTAGAAGCGACGGCACTCCTGCGGAATCTATAAAAGTCATGACAAATACCCGTTGCGCAACCACCTTATAGAGGGTTTCCTTTATGCATTTTCGCACACCTGTAATCAAGCTCTTGAACGGTCGCGACGGACAGATGGAACCAATAATCCGGAGGCTTTTATGCCTGAGATATCGTGATAAACTATACCAAGCAATTCATTATTAGAGAATGGAGGACCCCCTTGGAACGCTTAGAGATCAAATCAAGAAAAAATAAACTATACAAAGAGGTAGAGGAGCTTTCCGGTCAAAACCTTTTTGGATGTTATCAATGCGGTACCTGCTCTGCCGGCTGTCCGTTCATCGAGGATATGGACCTTACTCCCGACGAGGTCATTCGCCAGGTGATAATGGACAATTGGGAAGTCCTAAAATCCAGGACTATCTGGTTGTGTTCTTCCTGTTATACCTGTGCGGAGAGGTGCCCCAGAGATATTGACATTACAAAGATCATGGAGGCTCTCAGGCAGATAATACTGAGACTGAACATAGATAAATGCGATCTCTCTGCCATCCCGATGGAGAAAAGGAAGAGGATACCCCAGATAGCATTTGTCAGCGCATTCAGAAAGAACATCGGCTAAAAATTGCAAAGGTAATCAACATGGATCTCCTATACTTTCCTGGCTGTACACTAAAGACCTCGGCTGTCAATCTGGAAAGGACGGCAATGGCTATTGCTGAGGCCTTTGGGCATCACATGGTGGAGATGAAGAACTGGAACTGCTGCGGCGTGGTGGCGTCCCTGACAAAGGACGACCTGATGCACCATCTTGCCCCCTTAAGGAACCTGATTCACGCTGAGGATGAGGGAAAGGATACGATAGTGACATTATGTGATATGTGCTGCAACACACTCAAGCAGACAAATCTCCGGGTAAAGGAAAACCCCGATGATCTAAAGACGTTGAACGATTTTATGGACAGGGAGAATGATTACAAAAAGACTGTCAGGGTGATACATTTCCTTGAATTCTTACGGGACGAGATAGGCTTTGATGCGATAAAGAAGAGGATCGAGAGGCCGTTGAGGGGCCTTAGGATTATGCCGTATTACGGCTGCTATCTGCTCCGACCCC
>DAOVMN010000345.1 GCA_030630685.1 Thermoplasmata archaeon
AATACCGTCTCCAACAACACAATCTCCCACAACACAAACTACGGCATCTACATGTATTCCTCCAGCAACAACAATATCTCCAACAACACAATCTCAAACAATAACTACGGCATCTCCCTCGCCTCCTCCAGCAACAACAATATCTCCAACAACACAATCTCCCTCAACACAAATTGCGGCATCTACATCTACGCCTCCGCCAGCTACAACTCGCTATCAAACAATACCTGCTCGAACAACAAAGCTGGCATCCACCTTAACCACGCCAATGCCAACATGTTTTTCCACAACACAATCTCAGGAAATAATGTGGGGATCGGGCTCTACAGTTCTTCCCAGGACAATACCGCTCATCACAACAACATCTTCAACAACGCAGACTACGGCATCAACGCCACAGACAACCACGGTTACTCCATCAACGCTACAGATAACTGGTGGGGTCACACCTCGGGACCCTACCACTCATTAAAGAATCCAGATGGCAAAGGTGACAATGTTACAGATTATGTTGAATTTGACCCGTGGCTGAGGAGACCTCCTGATTATTTTCCTCCAAGGGCGATCATCGATTTTGTTAATCCAGATATTGCTTTGCAGGGAGAAGAGGTCCATTTTGTTGGAGATGGCAAGGTGTACAACTCAATCACCAGATATGTCTGGCGTTCCAGTCTCGACGGCATCCTCTACAACGACACTTTCCTTACTTTCTCACTTTCAAATATTTCTAACGGCACTCACACCATCTATCTGAAGGTTCAGGATGATTATGGTGTCTGGTCTGATGAGGTAGAAACCACTCTTGTGGTGAACGGCAGGCCCCGGGCCTACATAGATCCCATTGCTCCCAATCCGGCTGTTGAGGGCGAGACCGTAGTATTCAGAGGCTATGGAACAGACGACGGTTCTATTGCAAATTATTCCTGGCGCGCCAGCCTTGACGGCCCACTCTACAACGGAACAAACTCCACTTTCTCGCTCTTCAACCTCTCGAACGGTACCCACACCGTTTACCTGAAAGTGCAGGACAACTATGGAATCTGGTCAGAAGAGGTTTCTACTACCCTCACCATCAATGGCAGACCTGTTGCAAAGATCACCAACATCTTACCGAATCCCGCTGTAAAGGGGCAAACCGTAACCTTTACGGGACTCGGAACAGACGATGGCTCCATAGAAAGGTATGCCTGGAGGACGGATGATAAGAAGCTCTACAACGGCACGAATTCCACTTTCACCTGCTCCAACATCTCCAACGGCACACACACTATTTATCTGAAAGTGCAGGACAACTATGACATCTGGTCTAACGAGGTCTCTACCACCCTGACCGTGAACGGAAAACCGCTGGCTTGCATCAATTCCATTACTCCCAGCCCCGCAAACGAAGGCCAGGCTGTCACCTTCACCGGCTCGGGCACGGACGATGGAACAATCACCCGCTACTCCTGGCGTTCTAACATTAACGAAGAACTCTACAACAGCAGTTCTACCACTTTCTCTCTTTCCAACCTATCAAACGGAACACACACAATCTTTCTCCAGGTGCAAGACGACGACGATATCTGGTCTGATGAGGTATCCGCAGCCCTCGTGGTCAACGGAAAGCCACGCCCGCACATTGATTCCATCTCTCCAAATCCTGCGGAGGAGGGCGAAATCGTAACCTTCACTGCCAATGCCACGGACGACGGCACCATCTCTCTTTTTGTCTGGCGTTCCTCCCTTGACCAAGTACTCTACAACGGCACAAACGCCAGCTTCACCTGTTCAAACCTCTCTGTGGGTGATCACATCATTTACTTTAATGTCCGGGACAACTTTGGTGTCTGGAGCGAGGAGGTCAGCACCACACTTGTTGTAACCGAATACATCCCGCCTAACAAAATACCTACAGTCTCGATAACCTCCCCCACAAATGGTAGTGAAGTCTCCGGCAAAGTAACCCTCAAAGGCACAGCCTCGGACGAGGACGGTACTATTGAAAACGTGGAAGTCTCCATCTCCGGGGGATTATGGCTTCCCGCCGAAGGCACGGAATCCTGGACCTTCGAATGGAACACCGAAGAACTTGTGAACGGGAACCACACAATCATGGTAAGATGCTATGATGGCAAGAACTACTCCGACGTGGTTAGTATCACTGTCACGGTGGAAAACAAGGACGCCGGAGAGGATGGCGGGGATTCCGATATCTTCCTGTTTGAAAAAATCGGTCCCTTACCCCTAATCGCATACATCGGCATTGTGGCCGTGGTAGCGGTAGTAGGCCTTGTGGCAGTGAAGAAAAGAAAGGGAAAAACCAAAGGGGCTATGACCCCTAATACTATTCCTTCTCAGCAACCAGCAGAGCAATTTCCTCCTGCCCAACCTTCATATCAACAACCACAACAACTACCACAGTATCCCCCTGCCCAGCTCCCGTATCAGCAACCACCCCAGTACTCCCCTGCCCAGCCCCCGCAACAATCCGGCCAGCCTCAAACGCCTCAACCGTATGCACAAGCACCACCGGCAGCCCCCCTACCCACACAGGCTGCCGGCACCTGGACCTGTCCTAAGTGCGGAAATAAAGTGGACGGGAAGTTCATATTCTGTACCGAGTGCGGGTTCAGAAGATAGAACCAAGACATAGTTTTCTTCATAATAATTCCAGTATCGAGAAACCCGATTAATGTAGGATCACCACCTCCTTTATTCTTGGAAGTATTCCCCCATTATTGAGGGACTACGTTGTAACATAGTGAATGAGAACGCACGATGCACGAAGTGCAGAGTGCGGAGTCAACCGCAGGTTGATAACGCGGATGACACGGATTTGCCGGATTTTCGCGCTGCAGCCAGTAACATAATGAGGCTTGTTGATGAGAATTCAACCACGGAAATTGGTTATATGTTCGTGTAGTTATACCGGACATTCATTAGAGGTGACTCGATGAATGAAAGCTCCGAAGTAAAAGTACTTGTGCGAAGTGCAAGCAACCTATCAGGTCGCAGCATAAAGCGAAAGTTGCAGCGTCGTAAGTGTTCCACCCTTATAGCACTTGGGTGGGTAGTATGGATGTCGAGTCTGTGGCACGAGG
>DAOVMN010000262.1 GCA_030630685.1 Thermoplasmata archaeon
GGTGAGTTGATACTATTCCCTTTTTGTTTCGCATTGGTTACAGAATGTATAATCCAGGGATACCTGTGAACCGCAGTTAGGGCACTGCCAGTACTGGTCTGGAATAAGCGGCTTTGGAGCAAACGAGGCCGGATCGTAGGAGGAAAATTCCTGTTCTCCTGTTGTTGGTTGAGGGGATGAACCGTAATATTGTGGTTGAAAGCCTTGGTATTGTTCCACATTTTGCAATGGTTGTCCCCCCTGAGCGATCATTTGCGTGGCTGGGGGGATAGGGGCTGCTTCCTCTTGGAACCCATATTGTTGATCCGCTTTCCCGGCAGAATAAATGATCACCCCGCCTGCAATATAAAGTACGCCCCCAATCATGGCAATAAACCATCCAAAGGATGGACGCCAGTTGGTGGAATAGGCGATATCATTACCATGTATCTCCTTATCCCCAGAATCACTTCCCCAGAAGGAATCCCATGGACCTTCCGAAAATAATGCATCTTCATCCTCTTCCTCTATTTCCTCTCCAAGTGTGGCATCATGGGCCAATGGCAGTGCCACCATGAGGACTATGACGCTGAGAAGGGCAAGGAGAGCGGCAGAGAGACCGAGATAAAATCCAGCATTGTTATACGATTTCTTGAATGTTTGAGAACCACCGCTTACCAGCACCATGACAAAGCCTACTGCGCCTAATATGATCGATACGATCATGATATATGATAGATTGGTATAAAGGTCTGAAACCTTATCGTCCTCATCCGACCAATCGCCCTTCTCTTTATACTCATCCACTGCCTCACCATCTTCCTTCGTGGTACCCACAAATTCGCCTCCGAACAGGTCCTCATTAAGCACTATCTCCGCTGATTTATCCTCATCCTTGTTTTCAATTTCATATCTCCAGGTGTACCAGGGTATTGCAAGAGTTACAATGAGGAGCACCATGCCAATGACCATCAGGATGGTGGCGGTGACATACTTTCTGGAGTTCGGACCTTTAAACCCATGGAAAGGCTGTGAATAAGGGCCCGCAGGGGAGGTGGTTTCCTGGGATGGATAAGGAATGCCCATGGGCTGCGAAGAAGAATAATCCACGGGCAATATCTCTTGGGGCAGAAAAGGAACACGGGACTGGGGATCTGCAAGTTCCTCTCCACAAACAGGACACAGCATGATGCTGTCGTCTTCAATCTGATTACCACATTTCCAACATGATTTCATGGATATCACTTCCATCAGGCCGTTTCTTTGGCCTTCATTCTATTCCTCCCCCAGCTTTTCGTATTCATCCTCCTTGTAAACCACCAGAGGCAGCTTCTCGTTAATAGACCTGCCGGGAATGTAATCGAACTCATCCTGGGCCCGCTCCGCCACGGGTATAATGACGTCCATCAACGGGATATCGCTGGGACATGCCTGCTCGCACAGGCCGCAGCCAACGCATGAAACAATCATGTGATGCATACGTGTGACGTGGAACAGCAGGGAATCCGTGGGCATCTTGTAAAGCCCCCTGGCCTCCGCTCTCCTGAGATACCTTTCAGCCTCCAGATCGAACAGGGAGGAGTCGAAGAGGCATTCCCTGCAGTAGCAGATAGGGCAGACCCTCATGCAATTGTGGCAGTTCGTGCACCTGTCGTAGAATGCCGCCAAAGCCTCGATGCCCTTTATCCCGGCTTTATCCTTCATGAAAGCCTCACGTGCCTCCTCTCGTTCCTTCAGGAGCTTCTCCACGGCCTTTTCCCTCTTCTCTCCGTCCTCGAAGGCCTGGAGGTCTTTGTCCTTAATAAGCTTTTTTCCTTCTTCCGTGACCGCCTGGATCAATATCTCCTTCTTCGGGTCCAGACCGAATATTCCGATCATCAGGTCTGCGCTGCTCGGCACGGGCTCCTTGCATAGGCGGCAGGCTGTACGCACAAGATCTTTGCCCCCGGCCTCCTTGTTCGTCAAGGTATCCAGTATCATCTCCACGGGATCGCCCTTCTCCGACAGCATGGAGAAGGTATCCGGCGGGAAGGTCCCTGGACAGTCCACTCCGATGATGACCACATTGTCCAGATTGGCCTGGTTCAGCTTGGTAAGTTCCACCAGGGCCCTGATCTGGCAGGGCCTCATCACCACACCAACTTTCTTATCCGGACCCTTGAGCCTGGTGATGTTGGAGACCAATGTGGCGGTGGAGACCGGCAGCACCGGTGCGAATACATTCGCGTTCAATCTCTCCGGGTCAAAGACAAGGACCGGGAACGAGGAGGATCTCGATGGGGTGTCCTGCATGACCAGCAGGGCGCGCAGCTTGCCGGATCGGAGCAGGTCCCTCAAGAACTCATTTACCGAGGCTTTCATATCGCCCTTCTCGACCATTATTACCTTGTTGTCTAGCATCAGGAATCACCTCGTCTATATGCTCCACTGTTCCTTTATAGGGGTGGGACCCAGCTTCTTGATTTCCCCGGTCATCTCTTGCATGATATCCGCAAATCTCTGGCCTTCGGAGGCTGACACCCAGCGCAGCCAGACCCGCTCTTTCTCCAGGCCCAGGGAATCGAGGATCGACCGCATGAGCACCATCTTTCTCCTTGCCTTGTAGTTCCCATCTATGTAATGGCAATCTCCGGGGTGGCACCCGCCGATGAACACGCCGTCCGCACCCTCCAACAACGCCCGCAGGACATAGACGGGATCCACGGAGCCCGAGCACATGACCCGGATGATCCTTATGTTCGGGGGATACTGTATCCTGCTGGTCCCGGCAAGGTCGGCCCCCGCATAGGAACACCAGTTGCAGAGGAAACCCACGATCTTCGGTTCGAACTCTTCCATGTTATATCACCTTTCCACTTTTAGTCATCCTTTTATCACTCCAAACATGAATCTATCATCGAGAATATCTGTCTCTTTGTGAACGTGTTCTGCTGTGATACCCCGCTGGGACATATAGCAGCACATGCTCCGCATCCCTGGCAGAGTATCTCGTTCACCACCGCCACGCCTCTTTCATCATCGAAATCTATGGCATCGTAGGGGCAGACGGAGATACAGAGCTTACAGCCAGCACAGTTACGGGTTTTGATACTGGCGATGTTGCCCTTGGTCTCCAGGTAGTCCTTGGAGAGCACGGTTACCGCCTTGGCACCTGCGGCCTTGGCCTGCAGGATGGATTCCTCTATGAACCTTGGGGAATGGGCCAGTCCGCACAGGTATATCCCGTCCGCGGAGAATTCCACCGGCCTCAACTTGACGTGGGCCTCGAGGAAGAACCCGTCCTCGTTCAAAGGAACCTTGAGCATCTGTGCCAGCTCCCGGTTATCCCCGGGTATTATACCCGTGCTCAGCACCAGCCTGTCGGGATGGAACCTTATCCTGCGGTGCAGTATCCTATCTTCGGTCTCGACAGTTATATACTTTCCCTTGACCTTGACCTCGGGCTCCTCTCCCTCTTCATAACGTATGAATATTATGCCCTTCTTCCTCGCCTCGCTGTAAAGGGTGTCCTCCCGGAACCCGTAAGTGCGTATATCACGATACAGGACGTAGATGCTGACCGCTGGATTGAGTTCCTTGAGCATCAGCGCGTTCTTCAATGCCCTGGAACAGCATATCCTGCTGCAGTAGGGCCTCTCTTTACTGCGTGAGCCCACACACTGGACCATCACCACCTCTTCGAGCTTCTTCAGGGCGTCGCCGGCATCGAACAGCTCCTTTTCCAGCTCGACCTGCGTCAGGATATCCTCGCTCTTTCCATAACAGTATTCCGTGGGCTCGTAGGCCCGGGCACCGGTGGCGACCACTATGGTACCATGCTTTACCTCGCGCACTTCACTTACTTTGTGTTCTTCACTTACTTTGTGTTCTTCACTCACATTGTGTTCTTCATTCACATTGCGTTCTTCACCTACTTTGTGTTCTTTACTTACTTCACGTCCATCCCTATGGATCAGTTTGGTGGAGAAGTTTCCCACGTATCCAGAGACATCA
>DAOVMN010000504.1 GCA_030630685.1 Thermoplasmata archaeon
CATCTAATTTCACCACCTCAAACCTCTCACTTGGAAAACATACGATTACCCTGAGGGTTCAGGATGACGACGGAATCTGGAGCGATGAGGTATCAGAAAGCCTGATTGTCACGGAAAGACCCAATGCCTTTATTGATGATGTCTCACCAAATCCTGCACTTGAGGCCCAAAACATCCATTTCTCCGGCCACGCTACAGACGACGGAGAGGTTGTGAGGTATGTGTGGGTAAGCAGCATTGACGGGGAAATCCACAACTGCACAGAAACGGATTTCTCCTGTTCCAACCTCTCCAACGGCACCCACACAATCTCCTTCAGGGTTCAGGATAATTACGGAGTATGGAGCAACTGGACAGAGTGGGGTCAGGCGTTAATTATTAATGGTAAACCCCGTGCCCACATCGATTCCATCTCACCGAACCCGGCCTTAAAGGGCGAGTATGTCACATTCACGGGACACGGCACAGACGACGGCTCAATCGTTCGTTATGTCTGGTGTTCCAGCATTGATGGAGAGATTTGCAACGGCACAGAAGCAAATTTCACTATCTCAAACCTTTCCCTCGGGCAACACAACATTGCCCTGAGGGTTCAGGACAATGATGGAGTGTGGAGCGAGTGGGTCTCGAAAACCCTTGTTGTCACACTGCGGCCTGTTGCCATTATTGACGACATTTCACCCAACCCCGCTCTTTTTACCCAGAATATTCATTTCAAGGGTCATGCAGTTGACGATGGAACAATCCAGCGGTATCAATGGAAGAACGACAAATACGGCACATTCCTCACACATGCAGAATACAATTTATCCCTTTTAAAGGGGGCCTACAACATCTCTTTCCGGGTAAAGGACAATTACGGAGTCTGGAGCAACTGGACAGAATGGGGTGAACCATTAGTAATAACAGCCAAACCCATGGCGATCATAGATTCAATCACGCCCAACCCGGCCATTGAGGGAGAGGCCATTCATTTCCAGGGTCACGGTACAGATGACGGTTCGATCACCCATTATATCTGGACTTCAAGCATTGAGGGAGAATTACACAAAGGCACGGAATCAAGTTTCACCACCCCCGACCTTTCCCTTGGAAACCACACAATCTCCTTTAGAGTTCAGGATGATCTTGGATTCTGGTCATTACCAGCAACCTCAAGATTGATAGTCACCCTTAAACCCATTGCTTCAATTGAATCAATATCCCCTAATCCTGCCCCACCGGGTACAAGCGTGGTATTCTCCGGAAATGGTACAGACAATGGTTTAATAGTGCGTTATGTCTGGAAATCCAGCATCGATGGCCCCCTCTACAGCGGCCCCAATTCCACCTTCACCAATTCCAGCCTCTCTGTGGGGCTCCACACCATTTACCTCAAGGTCCAGGATGATTCTGGAGTCTGGTCTGAGGAAGTTAATACCACCCTAAAAGCGGCAATCTTCTCCGATTTCAACCCTTC
>DAOVMN010000382.1 GCA_030630685.1 Thermoplasmata archaeon
CAAATTCCTCCACAGCAACTTCCATATCAGCCTCCACCACCACCCCGGTATCCCCAGGCCCAGGACCCGCCACCTATGAGTATCCCCTTGCAATCCGATGGTACCTGGATATGTCCTCAATGTGGTAACAGGGGAGAAAATAATTTTAGATTCTGTATGAATTGCGGCTTTAGGAGAGAGAGCTAAGGTCGTGCATTTTGCACTCACTTGGAGACACGGTAGCCGATAAATCAGCACCATCTGCACCAACGCAACGCCCGGTTTAAACAAAATGTTTATTAATCATTGCAAACTGTCGGTTGATGGTGCCATGATAAAAAAAATGCCCCTTGCCCTAATATCATTGATGCTCGTTTCAACCATGCTCATGGGCTGCCTAAACGAGTCCGACAGCGATGATGAAGAAGAAACAGAATATTATCCCCCCATCATTTCCATTCTCTCTCCCAGGAACTATGAGACTGTGAGTGGGATGGTGGAGATCGAGGTGAGGGTTGTACCCGAAAGGCCGGGAGTGGTTATCGCATATTATATCGATGAGATTCTCCTCGAGACATCCCAATCCACATCCTTCTCCTGGGATACTACAGAGACGGAGAACCGCCAGCATTTGCTCGAGGTTACAGCCCTCGAGACAGGGGAGAACGTCCCTGCGGGTATCCGGCCCTCCAAGGCCGCGGTAAAGGTGAATGTCTACAATCCCCCTGAGATCCCTGAAGAACCCAACACCCCACCCACGATCGAGATGTTTGCCCCCTCCGGTGATGCCCATGGGGTATACCGCGGACCGATTGTGGTAAGGGGCAAGACAGCAGACGAGGAAACCAGGCTCGATAATATCGAGATGAGAATAGATGAAGATGAGTGGTTCCAGGTTCAGGTCTCAAGGAAAAGATGGCATTATACCCTTGATCCGGGTTCATTTACAGGGGAGGTGAAGATCGAGGTCAGGGCCTTTGATGGGAATGATTACAGCGAGATCGCAAGCATGGTGTTGGAATGCGACAACACCGCACCTGATATCGCTTTCCTGAACCAGAATGATAGAGACACCATCTCCGGGATTATTACCTTGCAGGCGGATGTCGAGGACGACCACGATTTAACTTACATATCTTTCTCAATAAACGATATCGAACTCCAGAATTCCACGGGGAATTCCTGTGAACTGGACACCAAAGAGTTTGAGAACGGGGATTATACCCTCATGATCGAGGCAGCGGATATCCTCGAGAACTATGCCCGGAAGAGCATTTCCGTCACTATTCACAACAACCACCCACCCGAGGTTACCATTACCTCCCCAAAGAACGGCTCGACCCACCGCGGGAACATCACAGTGAAGGGAACAGTTAGTGACCCGGAAGGAGAGTTCAGTTCCCTGGAATACCGGCTCGACAATGGCGAATGGGATGCACTCTCGGTCCGGGAGAACTGGTCATTCACACTCAACACCACCGGGCTGGAGGACGGGGAACACACCCTCGAGGTAAGGGCGGAGGATGACAAGGGTGCTACAGATACCGCTTCCCTAAAATTTATATCGGACAACACCGCACCCGTGGTGGACATAACCTCTCCCACAGTGGAGTACGTGCGGGGCATGGTGGACATCGAGGCCGAGATCACCGAGAACGGCTCCGGCCTCTGGAGCGTGGAGTTCAGGATAAAGAACGAGACCGTGCAGAGCGGTACTGATACCTCCTACGAATGGGATACCACCAAGGAGGATGACGGCCCCGAATACAGGATAGAGGTCATCGCCACGGACAATACAGGCAGCAATGGGAGCGACGAGATCACGGTGTTAGTGGACAACACACCTCCAGAGATAACAGGTATTTCCCCTGCCGATGGGACTTTCCTCTCCGGCACTGTCAACATAGATCCCCCCTTAAGGGATACCGGTTCCGGAATCGGGAGGATCATATTCACATTGGATGGAAACGAGGTGAAGAACTCTACCTCCAGGACCTATTCCTGGAACACCACCTTCTACGAAGACGGATCCCATGAGGTTGGTATAAGGGTCTTCGACAGGGCGGGAAATTCCGGAGAGGGGGGTTACACCTACTTTGTAGACAACACCGCCCCATCCGTGGAGATAACATCCCCGGAAGAAGGGGCTCATATCCAGGGCGAGGGAAGCATTCGGGCAGACGTCTCGGACAACATCGGTGGTTCCGGTATACATTCTGTACGCTTCTTCTTCAACGCCCTCATCCAGGGCACTGATTATGAAGCTCCCTATAAATTCGATTTCAATTCGGACGATTACACAGACGGGGACTATACCGTAACTGTCATGGTCAGGGACATTGCCGGCAACACGGCCCAGGATATGGTGGGCATCAGACTGGGCGAGGTCATCGATCCCATAATCTCGGACCCCCACACAAACCACCTCTCGCCCTACGACGTGGCAGGAAAGGAGCGGCTCATATTCGAGGACTACCGTGCTGTACCCATCGTGTCATCCCGCGTGCGTAACGGCGGGGTCATGCCCTCGGTGAACTGGAGTGGAGCCGAGAATCCAAAGGACTCGCTTAACATCAACATGCCTGCCGAGACGGGCTACGCCGGATTTTCGGGAAACATTGCCCTTTCCTACTGGAGTACGCCGGAGAAAGCAATAGTGGTGGACAATTATCAACATGCGGTGATGATGACTGCCTATGCGAGTATCATGGATTATCCCATCATCGTCTATGACAGTGCCAATCCAAAGGTCTCGGACGAGGCTCTCTGGAAACTAAAGACCATCTATGCCACCCAGATAATCACCTTGGGAATCACCCCCTACA
>DAOVMN010000024.1 GCA_030630685.1 Thermoplasmata archaeon
GGAGTGGGGGGCGTCCGTCACCCAACCCCCCCTCACTACCCAACTCACCTACTCCAGTATAATCCTCGCATCGATCGCCTTCAGCCCCTTCCTTGTAACCACCAAGGGATTGATGTCCATCTCCTTGACCGGGAACTTATGCACGAACTCCGAGACGTTCACGAGCATCTCCTCGAGCTTCTTCCTATCAACCTTCGGCATGCCCCTGGCGCCCTCAAGGATCGCCTTTGTCTTGAGCTTGTCATACATGGCCTCCGCATTCTTCAGATGGATGGGCACAAGGCGGAACACCACATCCTTCAGGATCTCGACATAGATACCGCCGAGACCGAACATGATCATCTTACCGAAAGTGGGATCATTGGTTGTGCCGATGATGAGCTCTGTTCCGGAGATCATCTCCTCCATCCAGATGCCCTCGATCTCTGCCCCGGGATCGTAGTTCTTCACATTGGTGATGATCTCATCATAGGCCTTCTTTGCCTCCTCTGCCGAGAAAATATTGATCCGAACCCCGCCGGCATCCGTCTTGTGGGTGATCTGCTTTGACACGATCTTCATGGCAACCGGGAACCCAATACCAGCACTATCGATGGCCTCCTTCTTCTCTAAGAGAACGCCGCTCGTGAGCGGGATCCCAAGGGTCTTTAGGATATCCCTGGATTCCAGAAGGGTGAGTATGTGCCTTCCATCCTGCCGTGCCTTTTCAATGATAGTGTAAATCCTGTCCTTCTTCTCAAGAACATCTATCTGTGTTGGCGGGATCTCTGCCTGTGCCTCGAACCTCAGGAAGTTGCTGCGGGTGCTTAGAGCATGCATTGCCCGCACCGTTCGTTCGGTCCAGGCGATCTCCGGGACACCATGCTCGTCCAGGTAACGGCCTGACACAGCGGATATAATACCCAGGTAATTTGCAAGAATGGGCTTTGGGCTGTGCTTCGCTATCTGGACGATCTGCTGTGACACATTATACGGATGGGTGAAGGAGAGCGGTGTGAGGATGATGATGATGCTGTCGACCTCCGGTGCCTGCTGCAGGATGTCGATCACCTCGGTATAGCGAACCGCGGTGGCATCTCCTAAGATATCGATGGGATTGGAATGGCTCCAGGCCGCAGGAAGGTAATCGTTCAGCTTTTTGAGCGTGTCCTCGGAGAGTTCGGCAAGGTGCATCCCGATATTCATTGCATGGTCGGCTGCCAGGACCCCGGGCCCACCAGAATTAGTAAGAATAGCGACACGATCGCCTTTCGGTATAGGCTGGTATCCAAGGGCACGGGCACAGTCGAAAAGCCCCTCCAAGGTTGCAACCCGGTAGATCCCGGCCTGCTCGAATGCTGCATCATAAGCGGTATCCGAACCTGCGATGCTTCCGGTATGAGATGCGGCAGCCTTGGCCCCGGCTTCGGTTCTCCCGGACTTGATGACAACGATAGGCGTGGTCTTGTTCACCCTGAGGGCGGTTTCGAAGAATTTCCTTCCGTCCTTCAACGACTCTAAATAAATGGCGATGCATTTGGTGTTCGGGTCCCTGTCAAGGTACTCAAGAAGGTCGGCATCGTCTATATCCGCCTTGTCCCCCACGCTCACGAAATGGGAAAATCCGATCTTCTTCTCCTTTGCATAATGTATAGCCGCGGTGCACAGCGCCCCCGACTGCGAGACAAATGAAAGCGGGCCGAGCATGACCATCTCGTCCGTGAAGGTCGCATTCAGGCGTTTGAACACGTTCATGGCACCGAGGCAGTTCGGTCCAAGGATGCGGATGCCGTAGTTTCTCGCCCGCCTCACCATTTCCTCCTCGAGGCTCTTCCCGTCCTCACCGATCTCAGAAAAACCCGCAGAGATCACGATGGCCGCCTTTACCTTCTTCTGCCCGCATTCGTCGATCACTTTCGGAATATACTTTGCCGGGATGGCTATGATGGCCAGGTCGATCCCCTCCCCGGGGATATCGAGAATGGATTTGTAGGTTGGTATCTCGAGAGCCTGCTCCCTGACATTGACAGCGTACACCTTTTCCGGGTAGCCTTCCACGCGGTAGCTCCCGTGCAGCCGTCCGTAGAGCATGTTCCTGATGGCAGAATGCCCGACCGTGTCCTCCCTGTCGGAGGCCCCGATGACTGCCACAGAGTGCGGGTTGAAGAGGTAGTGGATGTTTGGGTCCATGTGGTTCACCTTTGTAAGCTGAAGGAATTTCTGTTGGGGCGGTAAATTGGGTTATGGTAAATAAAAATTCTGGATCTTTATGGGTAGCATCCATGATTAGGATGAAAAAAAATCAGATGCCTGGTGGAGACTGCTCTGAACTCTGGTGAGATTCTTGCTATTACATACAGGCCGGAAGGGTAGGTCTACCTACCTGCAGATGTTACCAAAAACTCTGCACAAACGTTTTTATAGAAACTTCAGTAGCCAAGGATATGCCTTATTCTAAAGACGAGATACCCGATCCGATCAAACCAGGCACCATCTTTCACAGGGTCCCGCCAAAAAATGCATGGAATCCCACGAACATAGAAGAACTCGAAGGAACAACGATTCGTTCGATGGTGCCAGCCAGGATCCACCTTTCAGTTCTCGACATGACACGATTCTCTCCCGGTCATCCAGGCGGCGGAGGGATAGGCTACGCCATTCAGATGTATGCTCATTCAGAGGTAACGATCAGGGAGCTCTTCCGCTCAGAGGAGGATGCCGAGATCAATATTCGGGCACGGCGTTCCTCCCTTGTTGAACACATCACCCGTGTATTCCTCAAGCATTTAGGTCTCTCAGGGAAGTTCGAGATCATGGGAGCTGGCCATGACATCAATCACATGGGTCTCGGTTCCACGAGTGCTCTGGTAAGTTCGGTGGCCCTTTCCCTGAACCGTGCCCTTGGAGAACCCTACTCCCCGGACAGGGTAAGAGAGGTCATCGGCTACAACTTCGCGGAGGAGTGGAAGGATAACCTGGTCATCCCCGGATTCGAGACTGGAGTTGCCCCGTTCGTGGGCATTCATGGGGGTTTCGGAGTGATATCGGATGCCCTTCACCCTGTGGCCGATTTCAAGCTTTCCGAGGATCATGAGATCGTTATCGCACTCATCGAGGAGGAGATGTCCGATGCCCTTATCGAGAGTCCTAATGCAGGGATATCCGAGACCGAACTTCTCATGAACCGTGCCAGGGCCCTCGACGAGCGGGATCGTGCAAAAAAGGCCTACGAGGTGCTCATGCGGCTCATTCCTGCCGGGGATTCCGGTGATCTGCATGGTCTAGGGGAAAGCGTGTGGAGGCTGCAGCACATGGGCTCCAAGGTGGCCGAGATCGAGCATCACACCAACTCCGAGAACATCTATGAGACCATGGAGATCATGAGGAATAATGGCTCCCTTATCACGGGGATGTCCTCGGTTGGTCCCGCAATTTCTGCCCTGATACCGGATGGCGGCGAGATGGCTGATATCCTGAAGGAAAGAGGATACCGGGTGATCAGAACGAGGCCGGACAGCCGTGGGTTGAGAATCGATGGACATAATGAAATTACTGGTCCTCAAGAACCTAAACCAAGCCAAAACCCTTTTTAACTCTTTCAAGCTTCTACTGTCGCCGGAAGGCAGTGGACGACCGACGGTGGTCTCACGACCGCTGAGGAAAGTCCTCTCTCCAGGAGCAGCGTGAATCCGCACAAGCGGATGTGTCGAGAGGCACGGCAATGGAGCAGAAACGACACAGCCCGGAAGGCGACGATGAATCCCTCGGGGATGAGGTTCTTCCGGGATATGGTGAAACGGCCAACCTCACGGGAGCAAGCAGTGTTCGTTCACCCAAACTTTCTGAGAAAATAATTAAAAGAGACGTTATTTTCTCGTGCTTTTTCAACGGAAAAGTTCTTCAGCATTTCTGCCATAAAAAAGATTCTGGAATCATATTTTGTGGGCGTCAGAATATTGAATTGTTCCTTGGTGAGGTCATCAGTGGAGCCTTTAAACCTGATTTTATTCTTTGCAAGAAAAGCCTCCTCTGCCCCGCCAAGATACCAGCCTTCAATCTCCTTTATCACAACGGCAATCCTTTCAGGCTCGATGTGATGTGCGTGAGTGGTGAATTTTTCCTTTTTGTGTGTAACACAGGGAGAACGGTTAATGTCTGCCACCATAATATAATCGGCGCCCATTGCCCTTATACTTTTAATAAAACTATCTCGTTTCTCCTTTTTCATTCCGGCATAAGTTCTGATTTCTATCCAGTCATAGTTATCAAAAAACAGCGGCTTTATTACAGCATCAAAGAATCGCCGGTCATCTTCCCCCTCAACAAAGATGAACAAACGCCTGTAACCCATATTATTTCAGCTCCAGCAGATTCATGGTGAAGAGTTCATCAATCCCAATCTCATTCTCAAGGAAAGACTTCAATTCTGTGTTGTCCGCAGGTCTGGTGATTGTTGAAAAACCGTTCTTGTCCCGGGATGCAAGCAACAGGTCCTCAAGTGAGGCATTTTTTACGATTTCCGGGTTGTGCGTGGTAACGATTATCTGCTTATTCCGGGAAGCGTCCTTCATCATCTCGACCACACGGGCAATGAGGGCGGGGTGCAGGTTTCTCCCGGGTTCCTCAATGATGGTAAGCGGCTTTTCCTCAAAGTAGAGCGCCAGAATGAGAGCTGTTATGTTGATTGTTCCATCTGAAATTAAGGAGGCGGGAATGAATTGCTTCTTTGAATATTTCTCCCGTAGCGTGAAAAGGAGGGACCTATCCGCCTGTTTCTCGACACCAAGGGCATCAATAAATGGCAGAACATCGTTTAGAAGGGTGAACAGCTTTTCACGCCTTTTCTTTGATTCGATTATGTCCTTCAGCACAATCGAAAGATTGCTCCCGTCCTCTTCAAGTTCTGCCTTTCCCGTGACGGGAGTGGCTTTCTTCGGCAGTTTGGGGTCAAAGTCGTAGATTGAAAAATCGCAGAAAAGGTCATTCAGAGAAAAGCCCGGGATCTTGATCCATCTAAGTGTCACAAAAACTGGTGTTTCAAGGAGAAGAGATTGGGGTGACAGTCCCATTTCAATAAAACTTTTTGGAGACGATAGTATCTCATCTTCAATAATCTCGATACCTTCTGGTAAGGCTATTTTCATATCTATCTTTCCGTTAGTATTTATAACTTCAATCTCTCCATCCCCAAGTTTTTTAGCTTCTGGAGAATTTTCATTATCTGATTTCAGTTTAGCAAAATATCCCTTCAAAATAAGTTTATCCTTTGTAACACTAAAATCATTTCCTCTTTTCTTGAACTTTAGAGCGAACTCAATGCACTCTTCCTCAATATTCATGATGATACCATGTTCATCAGGGGTATTCAAAAATAATAGAAGATTGTAATCTGCAACTACCTGCACGGAAAACTCCTCATCAGCCCCGATGTTGATATTCCTGAGGTATTCCACACCGCCTTGCATGGAAATCGCATTCTTTAGACCGGACTGCGCAATATCCCGTAAAAACTTGAATATTTGAACAAAATTCGATTTCCCGGAGGCATTGGCTCCGATGACAACATTGAAGTCCCTGAGTTCAACCTCCACATCCCTGAAGCTTCTGAAGTTCCGGATTTTAATTTTTTTAATAGCCATGATTTGACTTCCTCCAAAATGGATATATGATAAATTTAGTTTCTTGCATTAACTATTTATTATTAACCCTTTCTTGTCCCCAAAACCCTTTTTAACTCTTTCAAGCTTCTGCTGTCGCCGGGAGGCAGTGGACGACTGACGGTGGTCTCACGACCGCTGAGGAAAGTCCTCTCTCCAGGAGCAGCGTGAATCCGCTCAAGCGGATGTGGCGAGAGTCACGGCAATGGAGCAGAAACGACACAGTCCGGAAGGCGACGATGAATCCTTTGTGGATGAGGTTCTTCCGGGATCTGGTGAAACGGCCAACCTCACGGGAGCAAGCCCAAACATCCGGGATGACCCGCTCCGGACCGGAAGGTAGGGCGCTTAGTTAAATGTCGTCTAAAACAGAAAGAGGCTTACAACTGCCACCCGGTACTCCTATTTTATGCATAAAACCTAAATACTAATTTAAATTAGTACTAATCATGATTAGTATGGAATTCATAGACCGTATCGAAGAAATGGAACTGCTGAATACTCTATGGTCCGAGGATAAGGCGCTGGTCGTGATATACGGAAAGAGGAGGGTGGGAAAGACCAGACTTATCCAGGAGTTCACCTCTTCCATGGACACGTTCTTCTTCACATTCTCAGATACTTCGGTCGGGGTCCAGCTCCGGGAGTTCAGGTCGAGGGCTGCAGAATACCTCCGGGATACCATGATAACGAAACTGAAAGGAGACTGGTACGATACTCTGAGGTTCTTTTTCAGGAACCTGAAGGATAGCACTACTGTGGTCCTGGACGAGTTCACATACGCCATAAAGGCCGACAGGAAGATATTGAGTGATCTTCAAAGGTTGTGGGATGGGGAACCCGGAGATCGAAAGATTAAGCTCATCATCTGCGGCTCGATGCTTGGCATGGTGAAAGAGGAGATACTGGCACATACATCCCCCCTTTACGGACGGAGGACAAGGGATATACATCTGGGAGATTTGAGATATCAAGATGCATTGGATTTCTTTTCAGAACCGGAATACGGAATAACCGCGTACATGATGGTGGGTGGGATGCCGGAATATCTTCTCGTGGCCTCCAAACACAAAAACCTGCGGGACTTCGTAACCAACGAGCTCCTCGACCGAAAGGGATATTTTTACAGAGAGCCATATTACCTGTTATCACAGAATCTCAAGGACATGAAAACCTATTTCGCTATACTGAACGCCATAGCCTATGGGAATACAAAGCCAAGTAAAATAGCCAATTTCGTGGATGTGCCCGGGCGTTCGATCTACCCCTATCTGGAGAATCTCCAGAGGTTGGAATTCATAAGAAGGGAGATTCCCGTAGGTGGAAACCCCAAGAGAGGGATATACACACTCTCCGAACCAATGTTATATTCCTGGTTCAATATCGTCTACAGAAAGAGGCATGAGACCGAGATAGGGGCTGCCAGTTTTGTACCCGAAGATATGAACAGAATACTCGGCACGGCATTCGAATCCCTATCCATAGAATACATGGTCGAAATGAACAAGAAATATACTATGGGTTTGAACAGGATAGGGCGGTGGTGGCATAAAGGCGAGGAAATAGATATAGTATGCCTGAAGACAAAGAGTAAGGAGGTGTGGTTGTTCGAAATAAAATATAAAAAACTAAATCTCAACACATGCAAGAGAATATTGAACAAACTGGAGAAAAAATCAGAATTGACCCCATGGTTTGCTGATAAGTGGAATATACGATACGGCATTATTGCAAGGGATATCAAGGATAAAGCCTCACTCAATAATGATGGATATCTGTGTTATGATATGGGAGATATTATTTCCCTAACAAGAAGATAACTGAAAGAGGCTTACATATGCGACCCGGCACTTTTTATATGAGAAAAAAACTATTACCGTTTTATGGATAATGATCTCAACAATCCGGGAATTGATGGTACATCTACTTTATCCTTCATGGAAGCGGGAAACCCCGGGGGAAGCCCTATCATCCTTGTTCATGGATGGGGGGCGGACCACAGATATTTCGAGCCCCAGATTGATGCATTGGCTGAACACAGGCTCATTATCCCGGACCTCGAGGGATTTGGTTCTTCCCCAGCACCATCGGAGTATTCCATCTCTCTCCAGGCAGAAAAGGTGTACAAACTCGCCTGTTCTCTTGGAATCAAGAATGCTGTGGTATTAGGGCACTCCATGGGCGGCATGATAGCACAGGAAATCGCTCTTTCATATCCTGATCTTGTTCGCGGTCTTATTCTCACCGACACCTCCCCAGGGATGAAAGATTTCCCGTTCTCCAGGTTCATCATGGCTCTCTCCCCGTTTCTTTACCTTACCACGCCAGGATTACGTGAGTCCCTTGCCCTGAGATGGGCGATCTCGTACAGGAACAGTAAAGGCGCAGCCGGCGGCATGATTTCTGAATACGCAAGAACAGCCTGTCCCAGGGTCCTGGTGAGATATGTCAGAGCAATGAGACAATGGAGTTCGCTTTCCCGCCTGGAAAAGATCAGGGTGCCCACTTTGATCATCCACGGGGAACTTGACAGAGCTATCCCGCTAAAGCACTCGGGGACCATAAAGGATAGGATTCTCATCTCCAAACTCGTGATCATTCCGGATTCCGGGCATACCCCTCATCTTGAGAACCCGGAGGCCTTCAACAGGGTTGTGAAGGATTTTCTTGAAAGGCTTACATGGTAATTTGGAAAACTCAGACCCATTCGTACCCTATCCTCTCCTCGTAATCCTCTGGAAGCACACCGTAGGCCTCGATCCTCTTGAGCCTGTATCCCCTTTCTTTTAGCACCCGAAGAAGCATGGGCGATGGCACCTCGATGGCGTTCATTCCATTGTTTAGGGCGGCAAGCTCGATCTCCAGGCGTGTGTTTCTATCGCCCTCACTTCGCCCTGAGATTCTCGGCCTCAATGATCCGAGGAGGATCCTCTTTTCAGGGAAGAGCTTTCGTGCATGGGCCGTGACCCGCCCTACATCCTTGGCCAAGGGTGCGGGGAGGTGTTCCAGACTTGTTCCCCTGGTAGGGCGGAAGACGATGATCACCAAGGTGTCCGGGTCGATGTGCTTCTTGATCAGATTAAGGGCATTGAATTCCCCGAGGAGTCCGCCGAAGTGGAGGCCCACTACAACATGCGGGGAAATATATCCCATCCCCGCCTCGGAGAGGTTCACAAAGGTTCTTAGGTACCCCTCCACACCGAAATTCAGGCCAAAGATCTCATGCACGGATTCGTCCGCACCCACGAACTCCATTGAGGCCACATCCACCTCCGCTTCAACGATACCCTCTGCCACTTCACGGTCCACGATGCCGGTGTGAAGCTTGAGGATAAGATCGGTTTCTCTCTTGATTCTCTTGATGGCCGGCAGGAGTTTTTGGAGGTTCAGTATCCTTCCTTTCTTGTCACATCCTCCGCTCAAAAGAAGGCCCCTGGCACCTTTCTTTTCCAGCTCGGTAGCAAGATCGACAAGGGTCTCCGGTGTGGTGGCAGGGATCATGTTAGAGAGGTAGCGCCTGTTGCAGTGTACACAATCCAGAGAACAATGGGGTCCTGACATCGAAACAGATGGGAAGCATGGCCAGACATAGTAGATGCGCATTATCATGGAATTATTTCCCTCATTCCCCGATAACCTGCACCACGACCTTCCTATCCCTGGGCCTGTTATCCAGTTCGATGAAAACGATCTGCTGCCAGGTGCCAAGCGTGAGATTTCCTTCTATAACAGGAACCGTGATATCCGGGCCAAGCATGGCGGCCCTGCAGTGGGAATGCCCATTGCCGTCATGCCAGCGAAGGTGGTGCTTGTACACCAGTCCCTTTGGGAAAAGACGCTCAAGTGCATCAGGGAAATCCTCGAGCAGTCCGGGTTCATACTCGATGGTGGAGATGGCAGCCGTCGCCCCAGGGGCGAACACTGTGACTGTTCCCTCTCTTATCCCGGAGTTCCTCACCACTTTAGCCACCTGGTCTGTAATGTTTACGATGTCCACCTCGCCCCTGGTCTTGAACTTTATATATTCGTGATGATGCATCATATTCCTCCCGGATTCACAATTTATCCGAGCTGTCCGCCGCCCTGAACAGGCCGTAACCGTAATGGTCATCGTGTGGGGTTTCCTGCCCGGGACATTTGTACGCTCCTTTCATTATTGCATCTTTAACCTTTTCGACAGCATAGGAATGCCCTCCGCTTGCACCGTCCCTTTTGTATTGGGGATGCGCTTCGAGGATCAGGGCTACACCGGCGGCCACAAAGGGAGCAGCCTGCGAGGTCCCGGATGCCGTTGCATAATCGTCGCCTTTGTAGGTTGACCTGATCTTCACCCCAGGCCCAACCACCTCTGGCTTCTTGTCCGGGTCCCTCCTGCCGTCGAAGGGCAGAGGGGTGGGACCATCGTTATCGCCCCTGCTGCTGAAGGAAGCAATCTTCAGTTTTTTATCCACCGCACCCACAGCTATCACCCCCCGGACAAAGGCGGGATTGCCCACCTCTCCGTCATCTTTCTCACCATCATTCCCTGCGGCTGCTACGACCATGACCCCTTGATTGACAGCATCCCTGGAGGCCTGGGCGGTATCGTCACCCAGATTGAGTAATTCGTTAGCTCCTCCAAGGGAGAGGCAGATCACATCCGCCCCCTGATCCACACAGAAATCTATGGCATCCCCGACATCCTGATCACTTCCCTCGCTTTCACCTATGGCCTTGGCTATCACAAAACTGCCTTTGGGTGCCCCTCCGTCAAGCTCCCCATCAGCGGCAATGATACCTGCTACATGAGTACCGTGTCCTTTGTCATCGTATGGTTCCGATCGTCCGTTGATGAAATCCTTCCACGCGATGATCTTCATGTGTTTCAGGTCGGGATGCTTTATGTTCACCCCGGTGTCAACAATGCCGATTATTATGCCCTCCCCTTTGTAACCGCGATCGTTCATATCGTCGAGCTGGGTTTTCTCAAAGGCCCAATCTGTCCGCTCCACGTCATCTACACACCCGGATATGGAGAGGGTGGTGAGAATGAGCAGTAAGGGAATAAGGAATTGAATCGGCTTTCTCAATCTCATGGTGCATTTCAATGCTCTTGAATTAAATATTTTGTGGCGGCATCCCCAAGGGCCCAAAGAATTTACGGGATACTTTTCACCCGAAAGAATAAAATTCAACCTCCTTGTTCCAGTGCCTGTGATACCATGCTTGACGATCCGGATTATATCAAAAAAATTGACTCCAGCGGGATGATCGAACTGATTCGCCGTTTTCCACAGGACATAAAATCCGCAGTCGGAAACGCCCGCGATCTTGACCTCGGACTATTTTATCCCGATCTTGCGCCGGAAAAGATAACCAATGTGGTCGTATCAGGCATGGGAGGCTCGGGAATCAGCGGGGAGATCGTGAGGGATGTTCTTTCCGAGGAAATAGGAATCCCCATCATCGTGAACAAAAGTTCAAGACTGCCCGCCTTTGTTTCCAACTCTACCCTTCTGATTGTGGTGAGCTATTCCGGGAATACCGAAGAGACGCTTCAGGTGTTCCATGAGGGGCAAAAAAGGAAAGTACCAATGGTGGCCGTCACCTCTGGCGGTATCCTGGAGGACGAGGCAAGAAAGAACGAGGTGCCTGTGATCCGTATGCCATCGGGTTACCCTCCGCGAACCGCTCTTCCACACCTTCTGTTCTCGGTCTACATAACCCTGGAAAAGGCAGAACTCATCGAGGTATTTGACCCTTCCCGGACGATCAAGACACTCAGGCGCCTGAGTACCCTTCTGTCCCCCAACATGGGGGTTTCAAGGAATCCTGCCAAGCAGTGCGCACTGAAACTCCGTAATCTTCTCCCGCATATCTATGTCTGGGAGAGGTATGGGGCCGCAGCGGACAGGTGGAGGACCCAGTTGAATGAAAATTCAAAGGTTATGGCGATCTCAGGGGTGTTCTCCGAGATGAGCCACAACGATATCGTGGGCTGGGCCGGGGATATAAACCACAAGCCTGCTGCCGTGCTCCTGCGGGCCGAGAATGAACCTCCCGCGATCCTGAAAAGAATGAAATACACCTCCCGCCTCTTCAATAAGAAGGGACGATTGATCGAGGTTTATGCTGAAGGAGAAACTCCAATGGAGAAGATTCTGAGCCTGATCTATATCGGCGATTTCACGAGTGCGTATCTGGCAGTTCTCAGGGAAATAGACCCCACCCCCGTGGATGCCATCGAGGATCTGAAAAAGAGTCTTTGACCCGGATAGGATGGAAAGATTAAATATCATCCATATTTTATCATCCAACCATGGAGGCCCCAGCCGATTCCCAGAGATCCATTAAAATAAATTCTTCCATGGGAAAAGATGTGACGCCTACGTCAAGAAGGCCCTCGACAAAGGAAGAAAGAAGGGAAAGGATCGAGAGTATCGTTGGTTATATCCTTAAGGCCTCACTTGTGCTCATGGGAATCGAAAGCATCATAAGGGCGGACTGGTTGTGGGTCTTCGGTTCCTTCTTCAGTGTATTTGTCTGCAGCATCCCACATATCGTGGAGAAGAGGTTGTCCCTTCATATCCCTTGGT
This sequence comes from Thermoplasmata archaeon, assembly GCA_030630685.1. Lineage (GTDB taxonomy): Archaea > Thermoplasmatota > DAOVMN01 > DAOVMN01 > DAOVMN01 > DAOVMN01. Next base: position 12,212 of record DAOVMN010000024.1, read on the forward strand.
TTTTGGAGCTGAGCATCACGGTGGCAGTATTTCTCCATGCCGGAGGAGCATATCTTGGTTTCTATGGAAGTATCCCTGGTTACGATCACATCACAC
>DAOVMN010000202.1 GCA_030630685.1 Thermoplasmata archaeon
CAAAGACCAAGAAAGACTGAAAATAACAGCCTACAACCATCTACAAAAAATCCGCGGAAATCCGCCAAATCCGTGTCATCCGCGTGCAGAATTCAAGCAGCAAAGGACGATACGAGATTGCTCTGCTGGAGAATACCAATAAATCTGGAATGCACCCTTTTTATCTTTTTAAAATGATGCCGCTGCGATGACCAATATTCCCACCACCCAGCAGTAGTACGAGAACAGATGAAGTTTACTTTTTCTGATAACGCGGAGCAGGGCCTGAATAGCAAAATATCCAACGATCATTGCGGTTATCGTACCGATAATCGTGGGTATCAGTTCAATTTCTTCGACCTCCGAAAGCACTGCCCATGTCTGGAGGATGGCCGCCCCTAAGATTGCCGGAATGAACAACAGGAACGAATATCTTGTTACAAGCTCCTTGTCCAGGCCTGCAAAGATGCCCGTGGCGATGGTGCTGCCGGATCGGGAGACCCCCGGAATGATTGCAACACCCTGCATTGTACCGATGAGCAGCGCTTCCCTTACCGTCATTTCCCGTATTCCAATGCGGTGGGAAGGGGCAACCTTTTTTGTAAAAAAGAGATAGAACCCCGTGCCAACGAGAGCAATACCCACAATCAGAAGATTGGAGTACAGGGATTCGAGAGGCCCTCTGAACACCAGTCCGATGATGGTGGTCGGGATGGTGCCCACGATAATGAGGAAGGCAAAGTGATGCTCGTCTTCTTTTAAAGTCTCGGAAAATGGAACGCCCTTCGTTAGCTCCCGGATAATCTCCGAGAATGCCTTCACCACATTCACCACCTCGCCTCGGAACACCCACACCACCACGAAGAGCGTGCCCAGGTGTACCATGGCGTCGAAGAAAAGAGGGGCCTCCATCCCCATAAATTCCTGGGCAATGACAAGGTGCCCGGACGAGCTCACCGGCAGCCATTCGGTGAGGCCTTGAATGATCCCTAATAATATTGCCTGGAGCAGATTCATGGCCCCACCCCCTCCACCTCGATCCCTAACTTTTCCTCGATCTCGCGGGATCTCCATTCGATAATCCCTACAATTAGGAAACCAATTACCGCTGTTAGAAGGAGAAGGGAAACATCTCCTACGGCACTCGGGTCGGCACTTCCTCCGATCTTCTCTGCCGGCACACGAAGAGCGCCAAGCATGAGCCCGAATAAGAAGGCCATGGTAACAGATCTATGATGCGAGATCATGTGGTCAAGCAGCCTGGAGAATGCCAAAAGCCCAAGAACCGCGCCTGTTAAGAAAGTAATGATATCCTTTATGTCTCTATTATTAAGCGCATCGAGCATGTAGTGGTACTGGCCAAGGATGAGGAGGATTAACGAGCCCGAGATGCCGGGAAGGATCATGGCGCAGATCGCTATTCCCCCGGAGAGGAATATCACGATTGGGGAGTGGTTCCCCTCTATTTCCTCGATCCCCACAATGAGGAATACGAGAAAGAAGCCCAAGACACAGGAAATGATATGCCTGATATCGATCCTCTCCACATATTTTGACACGATCCCTGCTGAGGCGAGGATCAACCCAAAGAAGAACGCATAGGTGGGTGCGGTATGGTTCTCAAGCAGGAATTCGATGATCTGTGCCAGCACAAGGAATGCCAGAATAATGCCAAAAACCAGGGGAAAGAGCAGCGGGAAATCAATGGCTTTGAGGTTCTCCCTGGCAGCCTTGACATCCCCTTTAAGGAAGTGGTAGGCGAATTTGAAATCAATGCCTCGAATGGCATGAATGAGCCGCTCGTATATCCCGGTAATAAGGGCCATGGTGCCCCCGGAGACCCCTGGTATGATGTCAGCCATCCCCATCAATATGCCCTTGAGGAAGATGATGAAGGACTCCGGCAGCTTCAATTAATGCACCTCGAAAGAAAAGGATTTGATTGAGTCCTTGAAGGAGGGCACGAATCTCGAAACGTTTTCTTCAGAATTTCAGTAAGTCTCATAGGATACACCGGGATTCTTCTTTTCGAAAATCTGGATTTTTTATTTCGGGATTCAGGAAGTGTATTTAATCCTTTCCAGAAAATCCACCTAAACTCTGGTTATTTTTGTATCCCCCTCGTTTCTGGCAAGAAGGGTAACCCGACTGGCCTCCTGCTCGCTCATCAGGGTATAACCAAGCTCCTCCCCGAGTCTCCTTGAAAAATCCCTGATCTCTTCATGGAACGGCATATTGGCCAGGGACATCCGCAGCCTCGATGCCCCAACGAACATATATCCCTTGGGTTCCACAAACATGGGCCCCGCCAACCGATCAAGTGCGGCATATTCTCTTTCAAACCCCAGGTTCCACCCCTTCACCAGGGTGTGGCGGATTACCGTCCTGGTATCCAATGAAGGAAGGAGTTTCAGGGTCTCCATCAACTTCTCCCACGCATTCGGGATCAGGGGTATGCAGAGTCTCCGGAGAATCCCGGGATCGGGCGCTGCCACCGTCACATAGAGCTGGGTGGGCAGTGGATCAAGTTCTTCCAATACCTTTGGAAGGGTCCCATTGGTAACAAGGAATGTAGTCATCCCTCTTCTTCTGCATTCTGCTATGAACTCTCCCAGCCTCGGATAGATCGTGGGTTCCCCTGAAAGAGAGATAGCGACCTGATTTGGATTCCAGGCCTCCTCCCACATTTCTTTGCTTACCCGAGAATCGCCCTTCAGTCCAATGATGAGTCTCCTATGGGCATCAATCGCCTCGTCTATAAGCCTGACCGGGTCATCCACACTCTCGATGTGGGTCTGACTGAAGTTCTGGACCCTCCAGCAGAATAAGCAGTTCTCTGTGCACTGGTCCACCGTGGGGGTCATCTGAAGGCAGCGATGGGAGGAGATGCCGTAGAAGCTCTCCTTGTAACACGGTCTGCCTCTTAGGAGTTTCTCCTTGAGCCAGTGACAGGTCTTTACCGCGCCATTCTCTCCAATAATACGGTAGTGCTGTTTCTCAAGCCTTTTTTTGATTTCAGGGTCCATGGATGACGTTCTCCACGGCTTAACCGGCCATTTAAACGAGTGCTTCAAACTCGTCCGCTAGTTCTGCGAATAGCTGCTCGAGCACTCCTTCGAGGGAATGGTTCGTGAATTTTCTTTTGCCGAGTTCTGATTTTACCTTTGCTATGATAACCTCTCCGTCCTGCACTATATCGATATGGCATAAAGGCACTTCCATAAGATTAACCTCCAGAAAAAGATTCGAGATGGACGAGGCGTTTTAGTGTCATTATTTAAATTTAACCCTTCTGTCCGATCAACCGCTATTACTGCCGCCCTCTGCCGCCCACACATCCCCGGAGTTCGGGCGCACGGTCATTTATCTTTGGAGCGATTATCGGTATTCTTATCCGGGTCTGGAAGCCTTGTCGAGGACTTCGTCCTCAACCGGCACTCGAACAAGTTCTCATGCCTCACAACATTCTTGGCACCAAACCGTTCGATTAGGAATTGTTCTATCTGTTTTTCGTCTGATAAATCAATCCCCGCCGTTATTCCAGGCATGAGAAGTGATTTTGCTATTCCCCGGTTTCTTGGGTCCCGGGCATTCCTCGATTATTGGGGCACCCGTTTCCGGCCCTGGCACGGGTGTGAGACCGCACTTTTCAAACTTGTCCACATTCCTTCCAGAGATCGTTCCGCAGATGTCCACTCCCATCGCATTGAGGGCACCTGATTCAAAGGACATCCTATTCCCTCCCGAACCTTACCTTTGCCGATCGAGGTATTGCCTTGCGGTTTCGTTCCCAGGGTTCAGTTTCAGGGCCTTCTCGAAGCAGCAGGCAGCTTCCTGATATCCGGAAAGAGCCATCTGTGCCATTCCCTTGTTTGTCCAGGCATTGGAGGATCTCGGGCCAATAGAGACCGCCTTTTCATATAACTTCAAGGCATCCTCGAATCTTCCCTCCTCCATGGCTTTATTTCCCTCTGACATGTATATGACGAATATCTCCTTCTTTCTCTCGAGGGCGACCCTTAGATTTATCTGGGCGGGCTCATAATCCGGATCGAACTCGGCGGCTTTCTTGAAGGACCCTATGGCCTGATCGATCTCATCCATTTTCAGCATGGCAAGGCCCCGGTTTGTCAGGGCTAACGGAAATATGGGATGGCGTTCCAGGACCTGGTCGTAGTGGATGATGGCCTTGTCGTATTCTCCATCATTAAGGAAACCCTCTGCCTTCCGAAAGTCCTGGTCTGCTGCATAGGCCCTCTCCATCCTCTGTCGAAGCCTTTGAAGATTCATGTTGGGAATATTATAATGAGGATCCAATTCAATGGATTTCAGGTAGGCGTCCATTGCCTCCTCATCCCTTCCGAGCCTTGCCAGGGTGAGCCCCTTGTTATTCCAGGCTACCTTGTTGCCCGGAGAAAGCTCGATTGCCTTTTCATAGCAGGCGAGTGCTTCCGCATAATTCCTGGCACGGAAGGCCTGGTCGCCTTTTTCCACATGGCCCTGAGAATTCATTGTCAAGGGATTTCATTACAAGGTATTAAAGTTTCTGAAGAAATGCAGGTGGGGATGGTGTTCAGGTCGAAACCTGAAAACAAGCTTACAATCTGAGTAGCGGGATGGAGCTTGTCCCCTGGGATCCCGAGGATCCTGTGCAGGAGCCCTAAGCGCCGAAGGATGAAAATGTGCTAAGGGCGTGTTTCTCCGGGCTACGTAGGCTACGGGATGAGCTCCACGAGTCCTTTGCCTTCGGCTGGCGTGAGCTCTCGATGGGGATGACCAACGATTATCGTTTAGCCCCACTATAAGGGGCTACTATGGTTCTGATTGGTCGGGCGGTTTTCGAGGCGCCATAAACGATAAATATATATCCCCAAATATCCTTTCCTGATCCCGACTGACACTCTTTATCCTGATCCCGGATATTTGGTGCAAAAGTGGACATCTTGAACCGGAGGAAAAGGGATGACAAATAAAGAACTCGATATTACAACTTTAGAAACCTGGCTCTGGGAAGCAGCCTGCAAAATTAGAGGTGAGATTGACGCAGCCAAGTACAAAGACTATATTTTACCCA
>DAOVMN010000495.1 GCA_030630685.1 Thermoplasmata archaeon
CATTGTAGGAAAGAGTTGGGGTCCTCACCCAGGCCTGCAGCTCCCCGGTACTGCCATCGAACTTCTCTATCTCATGGTCTAATTTTGTAGTACCATCGGAAGAGGTGAAATAAATATCATCGCCATCATCCTGGGCATGAGAGGCCAAACCGGAATCGGATGCCAGATTAATGAGAACCGGGAAATTGGATAGGTCAGAACTGCCCTCGACCTTTGTATCGTCAATGGTTATCTTCCTGCGGTATTGCCAGTTGGTTAAGGGTTGTTGTTGCTCATCCCCGAAGCTTATGAAAGTGGAAGGAGAGTTCTGATTATTGTAAGAGGTCTTGAGCCAATCGTCGCTCCTTGCGGTGTTTGAGATGCGGACTTCGTCGAGGATGCCATTCAAGAATTTCTCTGGTCCTGCTCTACATCCAATACGCATAATGGAGGTGCTTGTTGAGCTTATAGTGGGCTTAGTCACAGATGTTTCTTCTGAACCGTCAACATAAGCCTTAACTGTACTACCGTCATGAGTAAAAGCCACATAGTACCATGTTCCCCCTGCCCAAGTATAAGTTGTCGTAGTCACATCTTGGTAACGGACCCCATCCCAAAAATAATTATGTAACCATTTCTTTTCGGGGGGATCTCCATTTTCACGACGAAATTCAAGCGTATAGGCATTGTACTTTATAAGGATATATTGTTGAGTGTTAATATTTGCGGCCGGTTTCACCCATGCCTCTAAGGTATAGGGTCCTACTAAATTTAAGGAGGCATCGTGTGCTACTGTCACATAATCATTAGTCCCATCAAAATCATCAGCACCGTCTATCTTCCCGGTTGCATCCATATCTAACCCATTCTCTGCCTCACCGTCGTTATTATTAGACGTGGAATCAAAGTGATCATCATAACTTCCTGTCCCCTTTGATGTCTCCTCCAGATGCTGAACCATCTTGTAATTGGAGTCCCAGACATTCTCTGCATCCTCCTGGCCCGAACATTCGGAATTGCCGTAGTACATGTAGAGTTCTGTATTCGCGCTGCCGGAAAGGCTCGGAATCTTCACCCATGCTACCAGCTCACCACTGGAGCTGTCGTAGGACTCTATCTCGTGGGAAAGCTTGGTGCCGTCTGTTTTCGTAAAGAAAATGTCATCGCCATCGGATCGTGCGTGGTCTCTCAAATCCGTGTCTGTCGTTGATATCATAACAGGGAAATCTGTTAAATCCGCCTCTACTTTGGTATGGTCGATGGTAATGGGCTTCCTGTAGCCCCATTCGTTGTTGAATCTCCAGTAGCCGAGTGTGGCGCCGCTGGCACCCTGGCCGACATACCGTCCTCCATCATGAGTGATCTCATGGAAATTGATAGCATCCTCGGAGTAATCCTCATCCTCACCATCCCAGCTCACCACATGGAAATATGTCCTGAACTCCCCGGATAATTCTATCGAGGCCTCAATTTCCTTTCTGGCCGAAGCTACCTCTGGTTTTCCCACGGGCTTCCAGGACCAGTTGAAGGGTGAGTTCCCGTTGAAGGTGTAATATTTCGATGAGGTGATCTCCCCGTTCTGCCCCTTGATCTCCACCATTTTATCGGCGTAGAATTCCTCTTTGACCAGGTAACCACCCCTCTTATTCCCCTCTGCG
>DAOVMN010000497.1 GCA_030630685.1 Thermoplasmata archaeon
ATGAATATGTGAAGCGCTATGGTGGTAACTACATTCTCAGGTTAGAGGACACCAACCCCATGAAGATCCTGTTAGAGGCCTATGAGATGATCCCAAGGGACATGAACTGGTTGGGAACCGATATCCATGAAATCGTTGTGCAGAGCGACAGGTTCGAAGTTTACCAGGATTATGCACGAAGGCTTATCGAACTCGGGAAGTGCTATGTTTGCACCTGCCCTGTGGAAAAATGGAGAGAGCTGAAGATGAAGAGCAGGGCCTGTCCACACAGGGAAAGGGGTGTGGAGGAGCACCTCGATGAATGGGAAAAGATGCTCACAGGCCATTACAAGGAGGGAGAGGCATCGCTCATGGTGAAGACCGACCTGAGGCATCCCAACCCTGCGATACGGGATTTCGTCGCCATGCGGATCGTGGAGCATTCCCATCCGAGAATCGGGAATAAATACCGGGTTTACCCGCTCTACAACTTCTCCGTGGCCGTGGACGATCACCTGTCCGGCATAACCCACGTGCTCAGGGGAAAGGACCACCTGAACAACACCTACAAACAGATTTACATTTACCGGTATTTCGCCTGGAAGGAGCCGGAGTTCATTCACTACGGCTGGGTTACTATACCTGACACCCTGCTCAAGACCTCCTCCATTCGCGAGGGAATCGAAAAAGGGGATTATTCGGGCTGGGACGATCCAAGACTCGGGACCTTCCGGACCCTTGCCAAACGAGGATTCCGCCCTGAGGCCATCCGGCGATACTGGGTCGAGGTGGGGGTCAAGGAAGTGGACATCAATTTCTCCTGGAAGACCTTGATAGCCTACAACAAGGGGATCATCGACCCTATTTCGCCAAGGTACTTCTTTGTTGCCGACCCGGTCGTAATGAATATTTCGGGAGTGGAAGAGCTCTCGGGTAGAGCGCCTATTCATCCCGACAGGCCAGAATTGGGTATCCGGAGAGTTCACTTGAAATCCATTGGCCCCGGGGGGGAGGGGGGAATTCCGCTTCTAATATCCGGAAATGATGCCGCTAAGTTGGAAGATGGCAAGACACTTCGCCTGAAGGACCTGGGGAATGTCAGGGTGGAGAAAATTGGTGATAGGGAAATACAGGCAGAATACACAGGGAACGACCTCTCCATCCTGAAGCAGGGGGCACGAAATATCCACTGGTGCCCCGTGGACGGTATAGAAACGATTGTTCACATGCCCGACGGCACGGAAGTTAAGGGTAGGACGGAAAGAGATATTCTAAAATCAACCTCTGAGATGGTGCAGTTCGAGAGGTTCGGATTCGTGAGGATCGAGAAGAAGGTTGATGAGAAGGGTGAGGGTGTGGAAGGGTTCTTCGCGCATAAGTAGAACAAGATTCTGCAGTATTATGGGTTATCTGAAACGCCAACAAACGAATTTCTCTTCAAAACATCCAAAATCCGATAATTCGTGATTAAATGAAAAGAGCTTGGATAATATTGTCCCACTCTAACTTCCCAATTTCTTGGTAATAGGGATTTCGAGTTTTTTGATTAGCCTTCGAGTAGCCTTTGGCACCTCACCAATGAGCATCTGGTTTTCGATATTGACCAGATAAACTTTTGACAGTTCCCATAAGACATCGTGC
>DAOVMN010000160.1 GCA_030630685.1 Thermoplasmata archaeon
AGCCTCATTCAATGTTATCTCGCCCGTGGCAACCGCCTGGGCCAGTTCTCTTGAGATAGTAAAACGACCTTTGCTTAGCAGGCGGCTGCGCCTCTTGATATTGCTGAGTTCTCCGTCTGTCGGGGTAATTTTCATCTCTTGCGTGATATGCCTTCCCTTCTTCATTCCTATCCTCATAGCTGCATGGATATCCGGAGTCTTGTTCTGAAAGGTGGTCCGGCTCTCGTCAACCATTTCGATCTTCAAATCAAGAGTCAACAGGGTATTGATTATTCTGTTCCGAAAAGTAGGCGCTCCGTTGCCTATCCTGGCCACCGCCCTGTCCGCGGAATAGATATCCATTATGCGGGTTACAAAGGCGGCGATATCCTCCGGGATCTCCACCTGCGTCGTGGTAATGAGTTTCCCGTCCCCATAAACAGCAACCCCGGGCTTTTCCCCCGGATCGATCCCGATTGTCAACTGGTTGTATCGCGTGTCTTTGTGCAGTAACAGTATAGCCTCCTCCACAGCCTCTTCCACGTTATCCTCCCTCACGAGAACCACATTCCCGAACCGGACCTCATCTCTATAATCCCTGGTGGTAAGCACCACGGTGATCCATGGGGGCACCTGGCCAGAGCCGAGGCTAAAGAATTCCACATCCCTCTCCTTGAGCAGGCTGACGATGTCGTGAAATACCGAAAAATTGCGGGTGTATATCCCGATGGTCTTCATCACATGGAAATATCGGCTTCTGGATAAAAAGTGTTTTGGCCTCTTCCCCAGCTAACTCACTCCATCTGCTGAAATCACCTTTTTCCCTCTCTCCTGCGGAACCACCTTGTATTTCCATCCTTCCATCTCTCGCCGGAGTCCCTTACCCTCGAGATACCTGTCCAGAAACACAGCCAATGCCGCAACCTCGGAATGGGGCTGGCTGCCAACACCGATGTTCAGGTGAGCGCGTTGATAAACCTCGGCAGGCACCTTCTTCCCACCGAGGATCACAAGGATATCCTGATCATCCACCATCTTGCGTAGCCGATCCACTCCTTCCTCCAATGGAACACCGTACATGGTGAGATGCACGATCACTCCATCCCATTTCTTTATAACACCTTTCCACTCGCCTTTCTCCCTTACTTCAACCTCGAAATCTCCACCGAACTTCTCATTTACCAGGGAAACCGACTCAAGGAGTGAGGGGTCCCTGAAGAACATGATCAGTTTGTCCGCACCAAAGGCTCTGGCAACAAGAGACAGGTGGGTGTTGATCCTGTGGTCCCTCTCCGGTCTCTCACCCAACCTTAGTACAGTTATCATAGGGCACACGCCTAGTTTTCCTTAACATGTGTAACCTTCATCCCTTTAAACTCGAGCCTGGCGGACCTCTTAATCAGTCCCTTAAGCATGACTTCCGAGATGTTCAATTTTATTGCAATCGTACGAGGAAAACTCTCCCCTTTATCAACAATCTCAATGATCTTACTTTCCATGTCCTTGAAATCATCATTGGTCATCTGCATTACAAAAAGGATGTCACCCACCTCGCTAACAGGGCATGAAGCATCGATATGGAAGGTTGTATAATAAGACATATAGGCCATGTCAACTCCGGTCGGGGTTGGCTCCCATCTTGTCCGGACAAGCTTCATTTTTACAAAGAAATTAAGAGCTTCGATACCTTCATCACCAAACATCTCTTTAATGGTGGATTTCAGGCACCATTTAGAGGAGACCTCCTGGAAAACCTTTCTCTTAACATCACTATCCATGGCATGAAGCATGGGAACGAGGTCGGTAGGGTCATTGATGACTTTTATTCGTTTCATATTATCCCTCATAGTGCTTTTTTAGTAATTAAATGTATTCCCATTTCAACTGCTCTTCTTCTCTGCCGGACTGACAAAATCAGAAGGGATGAAGTCCGTTATATATACATGATTCCCAGCCCTCTTGATTACCACGCCGGATTTGATGGCACTAACAGCATCTATTTGTAGTATTAATGGATCCCGGACCCTATGACTCCCCGCTTCCCGGGCACTGATCTTAGTATCGCTCAGGTGGACCATTGCGCGGTCTGAATGCCTGATTCCCGTCTCCAACAAAACCTCTGCCTCTTCCTCGCTTGACGGATAGTACAGTGTGTCCGGTATATTATCGGTAGGGAGATCGAGATCCACCTCTAAGGAGTGTCCATAAGTGGCTCGAATTCTCCCCATCTTTATCTGGTATCTCCCCTTGTCATCGGTTTTTGCCAGGGCTATGACATGCTCTGTCTTTAACCACCGTGCATGCGGGTTTTTCTGCTTAACATTCCGGACGATCTCATTAATGTCAACCCAGCCCTTCTCGTCCATCTCCAGCCCGAACTTCTCTGGGAAATGCCGGAGTATCCCGGTGAGGGTGCGTCCGAACCAGGACATCTCCCTATCATTCATTAGGAATTTCCCTTCTATACCGCAATAGGGGCATCTTTCACCTCTGAAATATCCGTGTTCGGCACATTCTCTCAACATGTAAATCCAAACCTCAACAGTGATTCCTCAGGGTAACTACGCCAGTCTTGGGTCGCAGTTCTTGAAGGGGCCAAGGGGCCGGTCAGATTCATCGTTTTTACTCCTAAGGAATGTTGTGTTGTCTATTCTTTTTAGTGTATTTAAACTTGACGGTTTACCGTTCTCTTTTTTGTCCCGCAGATCACAGGCGTGTTCCATCTCATTCTACACAGGAGATATTGAAGATGAAGGTAATACATCCCCCTCCAAATAGGCCCAAAATAGAAGAGGGATGCAATGAAGAACCTGAAAAAGGATTTTTTCATCTTATCCGGGCCCCCGCCTCGATCTCCCTCTCCGGTACAACCAACCCTTTTCCGGCGCACAGGATGCCCCCCCGGACTACCACCACCTTCTTCCCGGTGAGTTCTGTAGTATCCAGTTCTCCGGCATCGAGCTCATCACCGCTCTCCAATACGATCTTTCCATTTTCCACTTTTTCCACCCTGCGCACGGTCATCGGAACAGTGGAGAATTCCTGTATCGTGATTTCCTGTGGGGGTGAATGCGGTGAGACTATATGACCGCTCACGCGGGTGCCGGGCGCTTCTTCCGCTACCGGGGTGAGGAATACCACCATCTCATCTTTTTCCGCGGCCAAGAGCATCCCCTGGGAAAGCACACCCCTGAGCCTGGCGGGCTTGAGGTTGCACACGATCACCATCCGCCTTCCAATCAGGCCTTCTGGGGGGTAATATGGCTTTAGCCCTGCCACGAGCGTTCTACTATCGTCTTCCCCCACATCGATGCTCAAGATGTAGAGCTTTTCCGCATCCGGGTGGTCCTTGACCTCCTTTACCAGTCCGATCCTTAGATCCAGGTGCTCCAGCCCGGTCTTCCTGGACTTTTCAGCCCTCTTCTCATCCTGCTTCTTCTTTTTCTCTAGTTTTAGCACACGAAAGAGGGGTTTGGGCAGGGGCAGCTCCATGGAATACCGGGCCGGGGTGAAATCCCTGAAGACCTCTTCCCAGTCCGGTGTGGCATCGAAGCCCAGGTAACTATGTAGGCGGGACATGCTCTCCGGCAGAAAGGGATATGCCATCACGCTGAGGGCCTTGACCATCTTCATACCCACGTTCAGGACAGTGCGGCACTCCTCCCGATTGGACTTGAACAGGTGCCAGGGAGCCCTTTCCCCTAAATAGCGGTTCCCATAGGCAGCAAGGGACATTATCCCCTTGAGCGCGTTCTTGAACTCGCAGCCTTCGATGTGTCCGCTTACCTGTTCGCCCGCCTTCTTGATCTCTGCAAGTGCCTCCCTGTCCTTCTCGCTTAGTTCGCCGGCATGTGGGAGCTTACCATAGTTCCTGGCAGTGAAGGATACTACCCTGTGGATAAAATTTCCAAGGGTTGCCACAAGCTCGTTGTTGATATGGACGCGGAACTCCTCCATGTCGAAGTTAACGTCTCTGTTCTCTGGCATGATGATGGACAGGTAATAGCGCACCTCGTCCGAGGTGTACTTCCTCATGAACCTCGCCACCTCGACCCCGATCCCGCCGCTCTTGGTGAACTTCTCTCCTTCAAGGCGGAGGTACTCGTTCGCAGGGACATCGTAGGGCAGGTTGTAATCCTCCCCTTTCCCTTCGCTTAGGCCCAGGAGCATGGCCGGCCAGATGATGGCATGGAATGGAACGTTGTCCTTTCCAAGGAAGTAGTAGCTCTTTGCTTTTGGATCGAGCCAGAACTTCCTCCAGGCATCCGGATCCCCTATTTTTTCCGCCCATAACTTAGAAGTAGACAGATAGCCTGTTACCGCATCGAACCAGACATAGATGCACTTTCCCTCGTATCCTTCCAATGGTACGGGAACGCCCCAGGAGATGTCCCTGGTGATTGGTCTGTCCCTTAGCCCCTGGGTGAGCCAGTTGCGTGTGAAGTTCCACACCCTGCTCCTCCAGTGGCCTTTATCCTCGAGATAGTCGAGCAGGCGTTCATTAAATGAAGAGAGCCTCAGAAAGAAATGCTCTGTTTCCCTTGGCACTGGAGTGGAACCGCAAAGTCTGCACACGGGATCGATCAGCTCCATCGCCTCATAGGTCGTACTGCAGGCATCGCACTGGTCCCCTCTTGTCCCTTCCTGACCACAATAGGGGCAGGTCCCTGTAACATACCTGTCCGGGAGGAATCTCCCACATTTTTCGCAGTAGAGCTCTGTGGTGGTCTTGGGGTAGATGTATCCCCTTTCTAAGAGCGTGAGGAAAAGGTCCTGGACAACCCTGCGGTGATTGGGATGGGTCGTTCGGGTGAAGAGGTCGAACTCGATCTTCAGGCTATCGAGATCCTTTAGGGTCTGGGCATGAAAGAAATCCACGATCTCCTGCGGGGTTTTGCCTTCCTGCTCCGCCCGAACGGTTATGGGTGTACCATGCTCATCCGAACCCGATACCATGAGCACCTTGTTGCCCTTCATCCGGTGATAGCGTGAGAAGATGTCGGGCGGGAGGAGGGAGCCAGCAACATGACCCAGGTGGATGTATCCATTGGCATAGGGCCAGGCAACCCCAATGAATATGGTTTCCTTAGTATTTGAGAGTGATGATTCCTGAGATTCGTGGATCATGCCGCAGAGGAGAGGGAGGTGATTTTTAAATTCTTTGTTGACCGTGCTCAGGGCAGGCTCTAATTTTGATAAAGTTAAAGTGAGAGGTGGGACATGGGGGAGGGGGGAGGGATATCTTGTTGGTTGGAGCAGTGATATCTTGTTGGTTGAAGGAGGGATGTCTTGTTGGTTGAGGGAGGGATATCTTGTTGGTTGAAGGAGGGATATCTTGTTGGTTGAAGGAGGGATATCTTGTTGGTTGAGGTAGAAATATCTTGAGGGGTGTACGAAACGCATTATCGTATACTCCGCCACTTACTACGCCATTTATTCCGCCACTTACTCCGCCACTTACTACGCCATTTACACCGCCATTTACTACATCACTTACTCCGCCACTTACTCCGCCACTTACTACGCCATTTACTACGCCATTTACTGGGTCATTTAATCTGTCATTTAATCCGCCATTTAATCCGCCATTTAATCCGCCATTTAATCCGCCATTTAATCCGCCATTTAATCCGCCATTTAATCCGTCATTTAATCCGCCATTTAATCCGCCATTTAATCCCTTATTTAATCCCTCATTTATCCTGCCATTTAATCCGCCATTTAATCCGCCATTTAATCCGCCATTTAATCCGCCATTTAATCCCTTATTTAATCCCTCATTTAATCCCTCATTTAATCCCTCATTTAATCTCTCATTTAATCTCTCATTCAATCC
>DAOVMN010000082.1 GCA_030630685.1 Thermoplasmata archaeon
AGACGAAGAATACTCTGTCTATTATGAAGCAGCAGACGAGGAAAACGACACCTTAACATGGTCTCTAACCACCAACGCCAGCTTCTTAACAATCAACCCCACCACCGGAGAGCTCACCGGAACACCTCAGCAGAAAGATGTAGGAACTTACTGGGTAAACGTCACAGCATCAGACAGCGAACTTATCGACTACCACAACTTCACCCTCACTATCATCGAAGTAAACGAAAAACCAATCATCACAACCACAGACAAAACAACGTGTAATGAAGATGAAGAATACTATGTGGATTATCTGGCCTCTGATGAAGAAAACGATACCTTAACCTGGTATCTAACCACCAACGCCACCTTCTTAACAATCAACCCCACCACCGGAGAGCTCACCGGAACACCCCATCAGAAAGATGTAGGAACTTATTGGGTAAACGTCACAGTATCAGACGGCGAACTTATCGATTACCACAACTTCACCCTCACAGTCATCGAAGTAAACGAAAAACCCATCATCACAACCACAGACACCACCACAGCCACCGAAGATAAGGAGTACTCCATCCACTACACCGCCACAGACGAAGAAAACGACACCTTAACCTGGATTCTCACCACCAATGCCAGTTTTTTGACCATCGACTCATCCACAGGAATCCTCAATGGCACTCCAGAAAATGATGACGTTGGAAGCTACTGGGCGAACATTTCCGTCTCTGACGGCGAACTCACCGATTACCACAACTTTACGCTTGAAGTCATCAACGTGAACGACCCGCCCACGTTCTCCATCACCTCGCCCGCCAACAACTCCGAGGTGAAAGGCAAAGTTACCCTCAAGGGCACCGCCTCGGACGAGGACGGCACCGTGGAAAAAGTGCAAATATCCATCAACGGGGGACCCTGGCTCCCCGCCATCGGGACAGAAGCCTGGAGCATCGAATGGAACACCGAGGACGTGAAGAACGGAGATTACACCATCAAGGTAAGAGCCTTTGACGGTAAGAACTACTCCGAGGAGAAAAGCCTCACAGTGAAGGTGGAGAACAAGGAAAACGGGGGCGACGGGGGATTCATCCCGGGGTTCGAGGTAATGACCTTGGTTGGGGTTGTGATGTTTAGTGCGGCTGCATTTACCTGGAGAAAACGCTCGTAATTATTATCCTCTTCATCCCCTGAGATCCTCTCTTTTTCTTTTGTTTCAGATCCTTCAAGTTTCATCCTCCGTTGCTGGTACGGGGAATCCGTTGATATTGATGAATTTTTCATTGGACAGATAGGATATGTTTCTGAAGACCTTCTCTATGAATTCACAACGCACTTAAAATCCAGACGACTCAGCCGATAACAACGACTCGACCGATAACATTATAAGTAGTAAACGTAATCCAATCTTCATGTCAAGACGAATCGCGCGTTTACCCAATGAAATCCCGGAGGACGAATGGATAAAACTGAAGCCCCATTTCCTCTCGTTCATGCATCTGTTCATACTGACCTTCTTCCTGATCATCTGGGGCATTGGCCTTTACTGGTTATTCAATGAAAGTGCCGAGTGGGCTGACTTCGAGGATACGCTCAATGATTACGTTGGGAGTGATTCCCCGATTGGTGTTGCAGGTAAGGCCGGTGGGGCAACCGCCCTGTGGTTCGTTGGCCTTATCTTGGTAGGCTTCGTCGCCTCGCACCTCTGGGTTGAGAAAGGCGGGTTCAAGTTCCTCGGAGTTTTCCTTTTCATAGGTCTCATAGGGATCGGTGTCATCTCGTATATGGCAAAGACCGATAAGGATGCCCTCGTGGATTTCTACAAGTGGTTCCTCCCTGCCTACACCGTAGGGATGGGCGCAGCGGGCACATTCGGGATCGATTACTACCGCAGGGGCTTCAGGTACACGCTCACCAATCTCAGGATCGTCATGGCAAAGAAGTTCATCACACTGAACGAAAGGATCGTGCGGTACAACCACATCGAGGATGTACAGGTGAACCAGAGTGTTATTGGAAGGATGTTCGGCTACGGGAATGTCATCCCGCTCACAGGCTCGGGGATTGCAACCGGCACGGACGAGAGCATTGCCTTGGCTGGAGTGGGAAAGGAAGTAAAGGGTATCGATATGGGCATAGCCGGTGGAAGTAAGAAGACGGTGAGAAAGGCCAAGCCGAGCCCGGGAGACGTTCTTTTCGGTGTCAAGAACCCCATCAAGATAAGGACCATCATCTCCAAATACATCCAGGAGAATACCGGGGTATCTGTCATGAAGAGGCAGGAGCACACCATGGAACGGATCGAGGAGCTTCTTGCGGCCCAGTCGAAGGGCACGATCCCAGGAGATGATGAGGGCCTGTAGTCGCCTAAGCTGCTTAAGGGGACGTAGCTGCCTTAGCGTTTCGGGACAGTATTTATCACGAATTACACAAATAGACGAATGTCACGAATTTACGAGGGTTGGTTTACGATGCGAGTGCCTTGGCTACCTTCAGTAGCTCGGTGCTCTGATAAATCCTCACCCATATACCTCCTGATATTCGTGTAATTTGTATATTCGTGCCATTCGTGATTCCCGTGCCATTCGTGATCTCCAGACCTAAACATCTACCAGCCGACATCGAAACCAATATCAACAGAAACCAGGACTCCTTGCCATGAACTACCTCAAGGACTTTGAAGATCCCGAACTAATGAAGGAGATCGGGATAGAGGACATAGAATCACTTTTTTCCGACATCCCGGAAAAGGCCAGGATTCAGGGGCTTGACCTTCCCGAGGAACTCGATGAGTGGGAACTCAAGCGCAGGATGGAAGAGATCCTGTCCATGAACAGGCCCGTGCTGTCTTTTCTTGGGGGAGGGGTTTATCACCATCACATCCCGGCGGCGGTGAATGCGATCATCTCACGCGGTGAGTTCTTCAGCTCCTATACCCCGTATCAGCCAGAGGCGAGCCAGGGGATGCTTCAGGCCATCTTCGAGTATCAGAGCGAGATCTGCGAGCTCACAGGGATGGAGGTATCCAATGCCTCCCTTTATGACGGTGCCACTGCCCTGGGAGAGGCGGCCCTCATGTCCGCCCGTGTGACCCGAAAGAGCGAATTCATCATCCCGGAGGCTATATCTCCTGAGAAGAAGGAGGTGCTTCAAAACTACGTTAAAGGTGCCGGGATGGCCCTCAAGGAGGTGCCCTTTGACAGGGAGAGCGGTGAGACCCTGCTCGATCCTTTGAAAGAGATGCTCGGACCGGATACCGCAGGGGTGTACATCGAGAGTCCAAACTACTTCGGAGTCATCGAGGAATCCCTTTTAGAGGTTCAATCCATTCTTCCCAAAAAAACATTGCTTGTGGTAGGGATCAATCCCATCTCCCTTGGTGTCCTCGAGGCCCCTGGGAACTATGGTGCGGATGTCGTTATCGGCGAGGGACAGCCTTTGGGTCTTCCGATGAACCTTGGAGGACCGCATGTTGGTATCTTTGCTTCCAGAAAGAAATATGCACGGAAGATGCCCGGAAGGATCATCGGCCTCACAAGGGACTCCGAAGGGAATCGGGCCTTTGCCATGACCCTCATGACAAGGGAGGAGCACATCAAAAGGGAGAAGGCCACGTCGAACATCTGCACGAATCAGGCCCTTTGCGCCCTGGCGGCAGGTGTCTATCTTGCACTGATTGGAAGGAGCGGACTGCGAAAGATCGCCCTCCTGAACCTCAGGAACAGCCACAACCTGGCAGAGAGGCTGAATAATATCTCTGGCCTCGCAGCACCCTTGTTCTCTGGACCGTTCTTCAACGAGTTCACGGTTCGCATCGAGGGGATGAAAGCCGATGGACTCAGGGAAGAACTTGTAGAAGAGGGGATAGAGCCGGGCATCCCGTTAGGCACCAGATTCCAGGGGATGGATGATGTGCTTCTTACATGCTCGACAGAGGTTCACACACCCGATGACCACGACAGGCTCGTGAGTGCCATGGAGCGGGTGGTAAATAAATAAAAATTAATGATTTTTAGGTTTTGATCCTGCCATTTTATAGAATAAGACACTAAAGACAGCTTAACCAGGAATCTGGCAGGAAAGTCCTTCACAGGATCATTTCACGGCTGTTCTCTCTCTTTCATCCGTTTTCGTTCGTTCTCTCTGAGCATTGCTATGAATCTCTCGAAGTCATAACCCGCCAGTCTGTCCATCTCATGTCGTATTTTTCGAACCTCTTCTACAATAGGGTCTTTCATGAATTCAATCCTCCAGAAAAACATCTGGTGTGCATATAATGGGAGTGTGAATGTTGTTTTCTCGGTTCCATTTTTGTAAAACTCTGATGACTTCAGCATTTGCAAGGTGGTTACAATTCCATGTCACCAAAAAATCGACTTTATAGATAGAGCAAAATGCAAGATGAAGCACATCCCCAAAAGCCTTTTCTGGTATTGGCAAAACCTTTAGATAACGTCGAGCAAGCTCCTCCACCTCGATCCTCATTTTCAGAACCGCAAAACCTTTTAACGCCTCAAGACGCCTCTCTGCGGCGGTCTTATCACCAGCCGAAGTCTCTTCAATCACAACCTCGGAGATCACTATTTCGTATTTTCTTGGAACTTTTGCCCACCATTCTGCTGTAATCTGTTGGTGAGCAAGAACGATAATATCTCGTGAAGGACGAGAGGTGTAATAGCTGACAACTGAGGTTTCAAGATAAACAGTCGGTTTCATAGAGGCACCTGTTCATGACTCACTATCTATTACCTCTATATATTTTTTATCACACGGGACGATTATGTTTTTTCAGATGTGTTAGTTTGAGAACTCCGTTCTAACTGCCTCTTGGTGCGAAAGATGTGTCCCTATCCAGTGTGAAACCTGAAACTTCAGTAAAAATTAATATAGTTGATTCGGAGCTACCCCCACATGGATGTGATGGGCAGGCGAGCCCTTGAAACCGGAAAAGACTCCCTCCTACTCTCCAAGCACAGAAGGTTGGATCGGAGGGGACTCGGGGAGGACGAGGACGCCCTATCCCACATCATCGAATTCACACTTGCTCTCATAATCTTCCTCATCGTTATTGCCGGTTATTTCAAGGCAGTGGATACCGAATTTGTCATCCATACCCCGGAGGACAGCAGAAGGGACGAACTCTGCATCCGGTACTCCGAAACCCTCATCAGGGACACAGGGATGGCGAAGACAACAGCAGGAAACACCACCCACTGGGAGACCCTTACTCCGGAAGAGTTGGAGCAGAATCTAACCCGTCCCGGTCTGGCATCCGAGGGAGGGGAATTTGGTATCATCTCGGAGGAGAAGATCCTCGGGCTAAGGAACCTCACCTACCCAAGGATGAGGGAGATTCTTTCCATCGGGAAACATAATTTCAACCTCGAGGTGACCGAACTGAACGGTTCACGGATCACCTTCTTCGGTTTCTCATCGGATGGAGTGAAAAAAGGCTCCAGGGTCGAAAGGGTGCTGGTAATGAAAAATGGGACAGGGGAGAGGGCGGTGAAGCTCACATTCCGATTGTTCAAAGGAATCAACATACGCACCTTAGTCCGGGTGAGCGAGCTCATGTACCATCCAGAAGGGAGCAGGCATGAATGGATAGAGCTCTACAACCCCTCGGATGAGGCGGTGAACCTTTCAACCCTTACCCTCTACACACAAAAGGGCACCATCGCGCGTGACCATCTTCATGGGGATTCCATGATTCTCCCTGGGAAGGGCCATGGTGTAGTTGCGGACAATGAAGCGGTGTGGAGTGAATACAATGTCTCCTCCGACGCCCTGAAACTCTATGTTAATGACCAATACATCGGACAGGGCGGGCTGAGCAATACCGGCATGGACATCACCATTGCAGGAGAGGATTTCAGGACTCAGAGCTATTCCTACAACAATACCTTTGGAGGGGACGGGAACGGGTATTCCCTCGAGTGGTCGTACGAGGAGAATGCCTGGAGGGAGTCCAGGGTAAAGGGCGGGACACCCGGGAGAGCAAATTCTGTGGACTAGGTGATTAAAAAAAGGTTCTGTAGACTAGATGATTAAAAAAAGGGGCCCGGGAGACATTCCTCCCGGACCGTTCGCCAATGGAGGGCAATTGTCATCCTGAGTTTTTAAATCCACGGGATAGTGGAGCCTTCAGCCTCCTCTCCGGCTTGGATCCTACTTATCATTGTGCCACGACCATAGATCTGGTCGGACACCACACCCGTCACAACGATCATGACCCTTACAGTATTCTCCAGGTCATCTCTTATGCCCGTTCCCCAGATGATGTTCGCATTATGATGAACCCTCTTCTGCACCTCTGCGACAACCCTCTGAGCATCGTTCACTGTCATGTCAGGACCGCCCATCACGTTCACAAGGGCGCCAGTGGCATTGTCGATCTTCACCTCCAGGAGCGGCGAGTTAAGCGCCTCGTCCACTGCATCGAATGCCTTGTTCTCTCCGGAAGCCTCTCCGATACCGATCATGGCCACACCACCATCGCTCATGATGGTCGTAAGGTCGGCGAAGTCCACATTCACCAGTTCGGTCTCATTGAGGAGGTCGGTAATGCCGTAGATGGACCTCATAAGGATCTCATCAGCCACCATGAACGCCTGCGCTAAAGGCAACCTTGGTACAGTTTCCAGGAGCTTGTCATTGGGCACGACAATAACCGTGTCTGTTACTTTCCTGAGTTCGGCAAGCCCGTAATCCGCATTCCCCATGCGCTGGTTTCCTTCGGATGAGAAGGGATAGGAAACGATGGCAAGGGTGAGTGCACCCTGCTCCTTTGCAAACTGAGCCACAACGGGAGCGCCACCACTTCCGGTTCCACCCCCAAGCCCGCAGGTCACGAACACCATGTCCTGACCTTCCACGATCGCTCTGAGTTCGTCCTTATTCTCCAAGGCAGCAGCCTTACCCCTCTTAGGATCCGCCCCGGCGCCGAGACCGCGGGTGAGCTTTCTCCCGACGAGTATCTTCTTATCTGCACTAATCCGGAGGAGATGTTGTGCATCGGTATTGACACCCACGATCTTTACATTCTCGTCGAGCTTCCGACTCTTGCATCTGTCGACAGTGTTATTCCCCGCTCCTCCGCATCCCACGATAAGGATACGGGTTTTCATGTGCCTGAGCATTTCCTCAAGTTCCTCATCCTCGGTTCCAGGCTCTTCCAGAAGCTGTGCAAGCTTCCGATGGTTCTTTTCCCTTTCTTCGGAATCTTCCAATTCTTTCTTTATGGATTTCAATGGCATGATTTCACCCTCTACTTGGCCTATATGCAGTAAAAGCAGACCTTTAATAAACAATAGACATATAGTCTAATTTATCCAAGGTTGTTTTCTGCGAATGGTTGCGTATTAGTGCATGCCCTCTATATGTTTTCTTTTATTTAAACTTTACGTCCGACAATGGGACGAACGAAAGAATCCAATCGGCAAGGGTTGACTTCAGATGCTTAGGCCCCAGGGTGCCGGATCAGTTCACAAATCGCATCTCAAAACGTTTCCTGAGCCCCTTTACCTCATCCCCGATCCCACCTCCCGAACCCTCCTCGTGCAGCACCCTATGGATTGGACGGGCCAGCTCCTTTATATCTTCCTCCTGCATTCACCAAGGGGTGGCCTCCGTGGGGGCCTCACCGGCGGCCCTATGGTTTTTAGCACCCAGTAAAAAGGCAGTTTCCAGAGGGAAGTATGTTAATGTTTTTGCTTCTCCAGTGGTTGTGCTGGCGGACAAGGTCGAGGATTTTGCTCATGATTGTTTGAGGGATTTCGGAGGGTTCATAAAGGTTTCCGTGGGTGGATGCGATGGACCACGGATAGCAAGTGAAAACTTGTTTTCGCTCCGGATGACCTATGGTCGTCAAGGCGTGAGGTGCAAAGCACAGAGCGCCGAATGAGGGCGGAGCCCTCGTTAAGGCGGATGCAACGGATTTTCGCGGATCTATCGATGGTGGGAGTCTTATGGTCAGAAATTAAGGATATGATTATTTGTGAATGTGGTGATGAGCCCCAGGAGGGAGGGATCACTCGATCCCAAGTGCCTTGTTGGTCTTCTCTATTGATTTCATGTTGTCGGGCTCAAGCTCGCACATTGCCCGGATGCAATCAATGTTCTCGGGTACCACATCGGATTCCTGATGAATGGCCTGGTAGTAGTAGAGTACGCCATCCTGAACAGTCACGGCGTCCTTCCACACGATGATCTCGTTGAAGTCCGCACGCTCCCT
>DAOVMN010000385.1 GCA_030630685.1 Thermoplasmata archaeon
AAAGATTTCCTCATGCCTTATCGAGCCTTCGACTCAAACGGCAATCGGAAATCAAGGATTTCCTCATGCCTTATCGAACACTTCGTGTTCAAACAGCACTCACACCCTTCGGGTGCTCATGCCTTGTCGAAAGCTACGCTTTCGACCGGCGCTCAGCACTTCGTGCATCACGCCTTATCGAATCCTGCGGATTCAACCGGTGCTCTGTGCTTCGCACTTCACACCTTATCGAGTGCTTCGAGGTCTTCCTGCGGAGGTCAGGGCGATGATTCAGGGTCATGGCGTCTGCGCTGCTGCTTGTGTGCTGGCTGGGGAAATGAGGAGGCATAAGCCGGGTCCTCAAACCTGAAGCCCCTCTCCCGCCAACTTCCACAGCGGGATAGACTCTAATCCTCCGGGAACTTCCGTTTCCTTCCTGGTCACGATGATCCTTTTCTTTATCCCTCTCTTCCTGAACCCGAGAAGGTTCTTGCAATCCTCCCTGCCTACGGAATTCCTGTATTTCACTTCCACGGCCATATTCCTCGAGATAAAGTCGACCTCGGATCTATCTTTATGATGATATCTTACAACTCCCCGTTCTCCCTCTTCCTTTCCCTGTTCTTTCAGGATATTGAAGACGAGGTTCTCGGCAAGTGAACCGATACCTCTTGTCCCTGTCATCACCACACGGATACCATTGTCGGGACAATACACCTTTCTCGGGGAATATATACGTTCGTTCGGGGTCCCGTGCTTTTCACACAGTTCCAGCAGGTATGTCCTGCGAAAGAGATCGATGTATCTGGCGGCGGCATCTTTTCCAACGCCGATCAACCGGCCGATCCTGCTGTAGCTCAGTGGCCTCCCCACCCTGTCCATCAATAGATAGAAAAGCTCGTTCAGTTTATTTACATCCCTTACACCATACTCTTTGACGATGTCCTTGTAGATCACATCCTCGACGATATTGAGAAGTACCTGGGGTTCCCGTGTGAGCACGTATTGCGGCATACCTCCAGAGACGAGATAATCCTCCATAAGGCCCTCCATGAGGTCCGGTTCGAAACTGTCATACTCCTTCCCGATAAATTCCAGGTATTCCCTGAAGTCCAGGGGTCTGATCTCCATCTTCATATATCGACCTGTCAATGCTGAGCTTTTATGCCGCACAACAAGGCTGGAAGAACCTGCTATCACTATCAACAGCTTTTCTTCAGTATCATGAAGGGCTTTCAATTCCCACTCGAACCCTTCTCGATGATGGACCTCATCCAGGAACAGGACCTGTTTCTCACCTCGCCCAACGCGGTTCAGCTTCCTGAACTCTCCCAGAAGGTCTATTATCGAAAGGCCCCTGACCTGTGGGTGGTCGATGGAGGCATAGTATATCCTGTCCGGGCCGTATTCCGGGATGAGCCGGCTAATGAATTGTTTCATAATGAAGGTTTTCCCGACCCTGCGCAGACCGTACAGGATCGCGATCTTCTGTATCCGGAGCATTCTTTCAAGTTCTTTCAGATATTTCCCCCTGATGATGCCTGGAGGGGTGTATTCCCCCTTCCACCAGGGGTTGAACAATTTCAATGTAGCATCGAGCATGCATCTGTATTTAGGGTATCGCTTAAAAGGGTTTCGCCTTGCGAACGACACTTTGATTGATAGTCACGTCTTTAGAACGCCAATATGTAGAAATTATTCGATGATTGATCGAAAGTCATTAAATAGATAGAAACGGAAAGTAAATGAAGATGACATCGTAGATAAGCCCGAGGACATAGAAGATGGGATTAATGAGGATAACGACTCAGTGGCCATATAGGGGATTTGATTCGAAACTCAAGACGCCTTAAACCACTTATTTTTTTTCTGCTGCTTCCGAATCATGGCCCAGGTGTCTCTAAGTCCTACGGTCCTGTTGATGAAGAAATTCTCCTCTGTTTTGTCACGGGGTCCACTGCAAAACCTATCCCCGGAAAAGTTCACCTATTTTTCGATGAATATCACATGCTCATTATCTTTAAAATGTTCATCACTCGTTACTATTTTCGCACCCTTTCTTTTAGCAGTAGCGGCGATAATGGCATCCGCCATGGGCAATTTTTCTCGAATGCTCATTTCCGCTGCGGATATCGCGATCTCTTCCGAAAAATCGATGATGGTCGTGGCATATTTAATGTGGGCCACTGCTCGCAGCGCCTCCTCCTCGCTATAAGCAGTCCTGATCTTCTTATAAACTTCATAGAAAATGATGGAAGGGGTAAAATATTCTCTCCTGTTTGCTTTCTCTATATATGCAGCATATTCATCTGCCGCATCACCATTTGAAAAGAATTCGATCCATCCGCATGAATCAATGACATAGCTCTCCTGCGGATCAGTTCTTGAATCTTTCGGTCTCATCTCTCATTCCCTCCGAGGAAATCCTGGTGAACTTTCCGCGAAGATTCTTGATATCTTCGATGCGAACAAGATGTATGATCCCGTCCTTTTCGAAAACAACTATCTTTTCACCGGGATGGATGTCAATGCTTTCTCGTATTCGAGCCGGGATTACGACCTGGTACTTTGGTGATACAGTGACAGTTTCCATGTTATTGCCGTTTTACGATATAATGATCGATATATATATAGTTTTCGTCCGGATGCCGCGACCCACTCTCTAACTTCCCAATTTCTTGGTAATAGGGATTTCGAGTTTTTTGATTAGCCTTCGAGTAGCCTTTGGCACCTCACCAATGAGCATCTGGTTTTCGATATTGACCAGATAAACTTTTGACAGTTCCCATAAGACATCGTGC
>DAOVMN010000004.1 GCA_030630685.1 Thermoplasmata archaeon
CGGGAATAAAAAAGGCTTCGCAATCGAGATAGTGAATTTAGAAGCATTCAAAAATCCTGTGGACCCAAGGGAGATTATCCCGGACTTTGCGGCGCCCCAGTCCTTTTGTTATCTGGACACGGCCATATTTAGTGGGGGATGTGGAGATGGATGAAACACTGGAAGGCTTTAAGGAGATGGGGTCGGGCGCGGCGCTGCCTGCGGATTGGAAAGTTGCGTGGTTGAAGAAGACGGATGAGAGATTGGAAAAGAATGATTCTCTCACTGCAATGGGACACTTCAAAGGAGGGGGTGAACATTAGAGAATTTAGATCTCTTGACGAACTTGAGAAGTTCAAGAAAACATGGCGATGGCAGGCTTTTCAGTGCTTTCACATTGGAGACAATGCAGGCATGATCAACTCGTTTCTTGACCTGGGATATTCGGTCGTCCACTGTGATGCGAGTTACCGGGACGGCATTGGTACTGCATCAATCTACATCGAAAATACAGGAAGACAGTATGCGATTCAAAAAACCACCTTCAGATCAAAGGGTCCAGTGTATGCCGAAATGATGGCGATGATTCACGCCCTCAGGAGAATTAAGCAGATGAAAACCATTGACCGTGCACTGCTGGTGAACGACAACTTGTATAGCGTATTCCTTGCAGCCGGTTGCTACACTCCACGCAAAGATCACATCAAAGCAGCTGTCCAGAATTTCAACGATGAGAAGGCACAAGTTCTATTCCCTGTTGAACTCGGTTGGGTGAGGAGCAAGATCACAAAAAAGGTTGACAAAGCGGCAAAAAGAGAAATGAAATCGAAAGAGATTGAAATCAGAGATAAAATAGAAAAACGGAAGGAAAAGGTATTACAAACAATCCGGAAAGCTAAGGCACTCAACAATTTTACCGTGGAAGATGACAGCGTAAAGATACGATCAGAGAAATCAAATCGTTGGTACGCCATTAGTTTTTCCCCTATCCCAACCTGCACCTGTGCATGGTGGAGAAATAAGTGGGGCAACAAGGAGGATTTCATTATCAAGGCGCGGGCACTGCCCTGCAAGCACATGTGCAAAGCGGCGGAGGTGTTAGAAGAGGACATCTTTGCGATATTCGAGAGGCAGATTTTCAGGAGGGATTGAATAAATGAAGAACTCCCAGAAGGCTTCAAAATGACCGAACTCGGCCCCCTGCCGGAGGAGTGGGAGGTGGTGAGGCTGGGGGATGTTATCGAAAAAACGAAACAAAAGGACCCCAAAAAAGCACCTGATTGGAGCTTCAAGTACATTGATGTTTCAAGCGTCAGCAGAGATACTTTAAGAATCCAGGATTATAAAACATATGAAGGAAAACATGCACCGAGCAGAGCACGAAAACTTGTTCAGAGTGGCGATGTCATATTTGCAACTGTTCGACCAACCTTACGAAGAGTAGCATTGGTTAATTATGAGTTTGATGGACACATTTGTTCAACAGCATTCTGCGTTTTGAGGGCAAGAAAAGATGTTACTATTCCTGAGCATATATTCAATTCTGTTGCAAGAGACAACTTCATTTCAGAGCTCGGAAAAATCCAAAGAGGTGCAAGTTACCCTGCTGTAACTGACAAAGATGTGAAAAATCAAAAAATCCCCCTCCCCCCCCTCCCCGAACAAAAGCGCATCGCCGCCGTCCTCTCCACCATCCAGCGCTCAAAGGAAAAAACCGCTGAGGTAATCACCGCAGCGAAGGAGCTTAAAAGATCTATGATGAAGCACCTGTTTACCTACGGGCCCGTGCCGCTTGAGGGGGCGGAGAATGTGCCCCTGAAGGAGGCGGAGATCGGGCCGGTACCGGAGGAGTGGGGAGTGGTGAGGTTGGGAGAGGTGGTCAACTTAATTATGGGTCAGTCCCCTCCTGGTTCTACTTACAATAACATCGGAGAAGGAATGCCATTTCTACAAGGCAAGGCGGAATTTGGTGCAATATCACCAAAGAACATAAAGTACACAACAGACCCTAAGAAAATCGCTCCAAAAGGAAGTGTACTGATGTCTGTAAGAGCTCCTGTGGGCGATGTAAATATCTCTGATATTGACTATTGCATAGGCCGAGGATTAGCATCTATTTCATTGAAAAAAGGAGACAACCGTTTTCTATTCAACCTCTTAACTTATTTGAAACCGGAAATTGCAAAGGAAGGTACAGGTTCCACTTTTAAAGCAATCAACAAATCTAAACTCCAAAACCTCAAAATCCCCCTCCCACCTCTCCCCACCCAACACCGCATCGCCGAAATCCTCTCCACGATCGACCAGAAAATCGAAGCCGAGGAGAACAAGAAGAAAGCCCTAAAAGAACTCTTTAAAACATTACTCCACGACCTCATGACCGCAAAGATAAGGGTGAACGACCTCGCCATTGCGCCAGAGCGAAAACTTAATTTACAACAGCTTAATACACCCCAACGGAGCGACTGAAATGATAGAACACAAACCAGCGAACACAAACGATGTTATTGAACTCCTGAGCAAGCATGAGAAACAAATAAAGGACAGGTTCAGTGTGAGGAAGATCGGTGTCTTTGGGTCCCATGCCAAAGGGAATGAAAAGGAAACCAGTGACATCGACATCCTTGTGGAGTTCGAGAAGGCTACTTTTGATAATTTCATGGATTTATTGTTCTTTCTAGAGGAATTGTTTGTAAGGAAAGTGGACCTGGTAACCTCCAATGGTATCAGCCCGTACATCCGCCCCAGGGTCGAGGAAGAGGTGGTGTGGTGTGGATAGGAATAAGGCTTTCTTGAAGCATATACGTGATGAAATTGCCTTCTTACGGAAGCAATGCCAGGGATTGAAGTTTGAGGAACTGATAGAAGATGATGTTCTCCAAAGAGCAGTTTCGAGAAGTCTTGAGATTATTGGGGAGGCGGTGAAGAATCTCTCACTCGACTTCAAGGAAAAACATCCCGAGGTCGAATGGAGGAGAATCGCTGGTTTGAGAGACAAATTGATCCATCAGTATTTCGGAGTGGATTGGCTCATTGTATGGGATGTCCTTACAAACAAACTTCCGGAACTTGAAAACAAAATCAGGGCATTAATTGAGAAAGAATGAAAGGTGAAATATGATAAGATACATCGGAAGCGAAAGAAAGGCCGTCCAGAACCCGCTCGTTAAGTATGTCCAGGAGCCCAGGGCCAAGTACAAAGCCTCGGACGGCACCACGAAATTCATCAATCTCGGATGGGAATACGTGAGCCCTGAAGAGGCCCTGCAACTGAGAGGCGGAAAGACCGGCCTTGTGTTTCACGAGCTTTTCGTCGGGCAGATGCGGAAGCTCAACCCTGAGTTCATGAACCGGCAGCTATCAGAGGAACTCATCAGGAAGATCGGGACCATCCCTCCCAACATAGAAGGGAACCTTGCCGCCTGGGAGTATCTCAAGGGCCTGAGAACTGTGTTCGTTCCGGAAGAGAAACGAGAGCGGAATGTGAAGTTCATTGATACCAAGAATATCGATAACAATACCTTCCATGTGACGGACGAGTTCAGTTTCACCAATGGCAGCAAGACCATTCGCCAGGATGTGGTCTTCCTCGTCAATGGGGTGCCTGTGCTTTTCGTGGAGACCAAGGCCTCCCATAAGATCGACGGCATGACCGAGGCCCTTGAGCAGGTGAAGCGATACCACCGCGAATGTCCAGAACTCCTTTCACTGCTTCAGGTCTATGCCATTACCCATCTCATCAAATATTACTACAGCGGGACCTGGAGCCCCTCCGCAAAGGCCCTCTTCAACTGGAAGGAAGAGCAGATCGGGGATTTCGAGACATTGGTTAAAACCTTCTTTGGCAGGGAAAGAATAGTCAGGCTCCTCACCGATTTCATACTTTTCACACGACAGGATGACGAACTCAAGAAAGTGGTGTTGCGTCCCCACCAGATGCGGGCAGTGGGTAAAGTAGTAGAGCGTGCGTTCGAGGCTAAAAAGAGGAGAGGGCTCATCTGGCACACCCAGGGCTCTGGCAAGACGTATACCATGATTATGGCAGCACAGAGAATCATGAAGGACCCGGTCTTTGAGAATCCTACGGTCATCATGCTCGTGGACAGGAACGAACTGGAAACCCAGCTCTTCGGGAATCTTGCTTCGGTAGGGATCGAGCAGGTAATTGTTGCCCAGCGAAAAACGCATCTTAAGAAACTCCTGAAGGACGACACCAAAGGCTTGATTG
Source organism: Thermoplasmata archaeon (assembly GCA_030630685.1). Lineage (GTDB taxonomy): Archaea > Thermoplasmatota > DAOVMN01 > DAOVMN01 > DAOVMN01 > DAOVMN01. The sequence continues at coordinate 4,208 of DAOVMN010000004.1, forward strand.
TCAGCATGATCCATAAATTCGACAACATACCTGCTAACATCAACACACGGGAGAACATTTTTGTGCTCGTGGATGAGGCCCACCGGACCACCGGGGGAAGGCTGGGCAACTACCTCACCGGTGCCCTTCCCAATGCAACCTATATCGGCTTTACCGGGACCCCCATAGACAAGACCACTTATGGGAAAGGCACCTTCATCACCTTTGGCAAGGATGACCCACCACACGGCTATCTGGATAAATACGGCATCGCGGAATCCATCGGAGATCACACCACCGTACCACTTCACTACTCTCTTGCCCCGAATGAATTGACTGTTGAGAAGGAGATTCTTGAGAAAGAGTTCCTTGACCTTGCAGAGGCGGAAGGGATAAGCGAGATCGAGGAATTGAACAAGGTCCTTGAGAAAGCCGTTACGTTACGGAACATGCTCAAGAACTCGGATAGAGTAGAAATGGTGGCGAATTACATTGCCAAACATTACCGGGAGTATATCGAACCAATGGGGTACAAGGCCTTTGTTGTTGGTGTAGACAGGGAAGCATGTGCCCTGTACAAAGAGGAACTGGACAGGCATCTCCCTGAGGATTGGACAAGGGTGGTGTACAGCCCAGGGCACAATGATCTCCCCAAATTATCAAGGTATCATCTATCCGGGAAGGAAGAAAAGCAGGTACGTAAAGACTTCAGGAACCCGGAAAAACTGCCAAAAATCCTGATCGTAACGGAAAAGCTTCTCACAGGCTTCGATGCCCCGATTCTTTATTGCATGTATCTGGATAAGCCCATGAGAGACCATGTTCTGCTTCAGGCCATTGCACGGGTCAACAGGCCGTATGAGGATGACACTGGAAGGAAAAAGCCCTCTGGATTCGTTTTTGACTTTGTGGGAATATTCGATAATCTTGAAAAGGCTCTTGCCTTTGATTCAAAGGACATCGAAGGGGTTGTTCATGATATTGAGATGTTGAAAGAACGATTCTCTGAATTGATGGACAAAGCAGGACGGGATTATCTTGTTCTCCTCGAAGGAAAAACAGAGGACAAGAAAGTCGAATCTGTTCTTGAATATTTCAAAGACGAGGAAACAAGACATGATTTTTATCAGTTCTTCAAGAAAATATCAGATATCTATGAGATTCTTTCCCCGGATGCCTGCCTGAGACCTTACATCGAAGATTTTGATACCCTTGCCCGGATGTACAGGATTCTCAGAGAAGCTTATGAACCTGGCATCCTTGTTGACAAGGAGTTCACAAGGAAGACCGCCAAACTTGTCCAGGACCGTACCAAAAGCGGTAAGATAAAATCCAATCTAAAAGTATACGAAATAAACGAGAAAACACTGAAGATGATCGAGGAGAGCCAATCCTCGGATACAGAGAAGGTATTCAATCTCCTGAAAAGCATTGGAAACTTTGTTGTACTGAATGACCAACATAGCCCATATCTCATTTCAATAGGGGATAAGGCAGAATTAATCGCTCAACTTTACATGAAGGGGCAGAAAACCACTCAGGCGGCCCTCGAGGAGCTCAAGAAGCTCATTGAGGAAATAAATAGGGCGAGAAAGGAGCAGGAGGAAAAGGGAATGCCTCTCGATATTTTTACCATCTATTGGCTTCTGAAAAAAGAAGAATTGAAGAATCCTGAAAATGGTGCGAACAAGATGAGAGAGGTGCTAAAAAAATATCCCCACTGGAAGAGGAGCGAAAAACACGGGATGGAAGTAAGGCAGAAGCTGTATGAGATTTTGTTACAATCCGGATTGGATGATGTCAAAATAGTCTCGAGGATTGCCCGGGAAATATTCCGGGTGCTCAAGGAGGGGACACAATGATAGCCCCAGAGGATTTCAAAAATGATGTCAAGGAGTGGGCACGGGTAATCGGAGTTGAGCCGAAACAGATTCACCTGCGAAAGATGAAAAGAAAATTGGCCAGTTGTTCCAGCAAAGGGAGACTAACATTCGATCCTTCTCTACTGATAGAGTCTAAGGAGGTTAGATCAAAAGCAATATTGCATGAACTCCTTCACCTCAGATATCCAAATCACGGAAAAATGTTCCACATACTATTAGATACATATCTGAAAAGAGGAATTAGAAAATAATGAACGCCGCTAAAAGCATATTAATCCGTTGAATATTCCCATGTCATGGACCTAAAAGACATCCGAGTCGCCGTGCTCAGAATCGAAGGTACCAACTGCGAGGAAGAGTCTTTTCTTGCATTCAAACGGTTAGGAGCGGATCCCGAGATGGTGCACCTGAAACAGCTAACCGGGGACTCCAGCCACCCGAGAAAACTGAAGGATTACCATGCCCTCATGTTCCCCGGAGGCTTCTCTGCAGGAGACTATGTCAGGGCCGGGGCAATCTTTTCCGCAAGAATCAAGTCCTCCCTTGGAAGGGATCTGGTAAGGTTCGTGGAAGACGGTTACCCTGTACTTGGAATATGCAACGGCTTCCAGATACTGGTCGAACTTGGACTGCTCCCGGGGCTGAGCGGGACAATGACCGGGAGGGCCGAAGCGGTGTTGGCAACCAACGATTCCAATAGATTCGAGTGCCGTCCCACCATCCTCAAGCACGTGAAAAGAGGTAATCGCGTGTTCACAGAAAAGATGGGATACGGAGAACTGTTCACCATCCCGTCGGCACATGCGGAAGGGAAGTTTGTTCTTCCAGAAGATCGGGAGAAAGAGATGCTCGAGGAAATGGTGAAGAACGACCAGATAGTCTTCCAGTATGTGAAGCCCGATGGTACAAAAGCGGAATATCCCTTCAACCCCAATGGCTCTATCCTAAACATTGCAGGCATAACCAACCCGGCCGGGAATGTGATGGGCATGATGCCCCACCCGGAGAGGGCCTTCTACCGTTCAACCTCCCCAAACTGGACACGCCACCCCCTGCCTTTGGAGGACTTCGGGGATGGATGGTACATCTTTTCCTCGCTTCTAAACTATGTTTCAAGAAGGTTCTGAACCACCTTTCCCTTTTGAGACATTCTGTTTTGGGATCAGCTCTATCCCTTTTAGCATGAGGAAGGGGCTTGGGATGTCGAGAGTATAGTTCCCTTTTTCAAGCTTGGCGAGCTCTTTTTTAAGCTCAGGGTTGTGTGTGAGCACTTCATAGCCTTCTTCCCGGATGTGCTCCTCCAGTATCTTCATGAGCTGGGAGATGGTGACATTCCTGGAAAAGCAGATAAATATCAGGATTAGAGAGGTTATGAGGCCGAATACAGCGGTTATGGTGAAATCCTCAACCGCGAATCCGAGGATCCGGTCCATGAAGCCCGCAATAAGGAGGCCGAATCCAAAGAAACCAGCGATGAGGCGGTGACCTTTGGAGATGGTGATATTGGATACATAATTCACCAATACGGGCGAGATGTCATGATATACGATCCTGAATCTGCCGTCGGACAAACCACCGCTGTGAAGCTCCTTGTGCTTAGGATATGGCAATGATGGGGGATCCATTGTCCATCCCACATGTACATCTTAAATAAAAATTGTGGTTCTGCTTTATAATCAAGAGATTGAAAAGCCCACCAAAAAGCATATTAATTGTTTTCATAGACTCTGGGATGAAACTGCAGTCTAACTGCAACGGAGGCATAATCGTGAAACATACAATAATGATGATTTCTTTGACAATTGTTGCGGTTGTTGCTCTTTTTGTGATAATAGGCAACACCGCCACAGGAGAAGAGGGCTGGCCCCAGAACGAGGACGATGACCCTGAGAATGGCGGAAACTGGATGGGTAATGGAAGCATGGACCTCCCAGGAGGACCTGGTGGTGACCCTCCGGCACAGCATGCTGATTGGTATAACACAACCCACAGCAACACTGACTGGATTATTAACGGAACTGACGATATTCTAAGGTCGCACTCGGCCTTTGACTTCAAGCACGATCTCATAATCGAGGACGGCGGCATCCTGCGCCTGGATTCGGTACATTTCTTCGTTAACACGACCCAGGCAGATCACAAGATATGGATAAAGCTTGGAGGTGCCCTCTACATCACCAATTCAACAATCAACGCCATGGAGATCCTTGCGGAAGGCGAGCTCCACATCCTTCCAGGCAGCAATGAAACCAGCTTCAGCTTCGTTGATATTATCGGAGAGGATGCCAAAGGGATTTCCATCAAACCCGGAAGTGAGGTGGAGATCGTGAATTCCTCTATTAGCGGTGAAGTTACCCCTATAACAGTAGAGGATGCCGGGGCAGTCATTCATGGAAATGAGCTCACTACGTTCTCGACCAATGATGCCTGCATCCATCTTAAGGCTGCTGCCGATATCTACGATAATAGCTTCAGCGATGGCACATCCGAGGGCTCCTACGCCATAATCGCAGATGAAGGGGTGAATTCAAAGATCTACAACAACACATTCATGGGCTTCAGGTTCGGTCTCGGCATCCATGGGCGTGCCATCCTGAGCTATGGGCCGATCGAGCTCTATGGTAATCTCTTCACAGGCATGGAGTCGGACATAGAAAGCGATCCATATTTCATCTATTTCGTGGGTGTGGAACCCACAGACCATGACGGCGAACCTGTCTGGGAGACCAACAGGTTCAGGGGTATAAAAAGTGCATCTAATCAACACAGGGTCAACATCTTCAAGCAGGCCTGGTACGTGGATGTAACAGTAAAAAATAACTTTACTGGTCACACAATCGAGGATGCCAAGGTGGAGATAAAAAATAAAAACGGTTTCGTTGTTGGAAGTGATAATACCGATGCCGCAGGAAAGGCCTACTTCGAGATACCTGAAATTTATGTAACTGCATTAAATGATGGTGATAACGGAGACTCACTCAAAGAACCCAGGGACAATAATAATTTCATAATTTATGCTGAAGCCACAATGCAGGGGCAAACCGATAACACAACACTGGAAAACCAAACCATAAGAATGGACAAGGGGTTTGAGGTTAAACTCGATTTAGTGGAGTTCGATTACAGTGTGAGCAACCTCGGTTACCCCGGTGTCATCACCGCAGGGAGGACTGTCGGACTTGTTGCCACGGTCTATAACTATGGATACAACAGGGAAACCTCGATCACTATTGAATTCTACATCAATGATGAGAAACTTGGAGAGGTTGTGGATTTCCTCATGAACCTTGACTATAAAGATGCACATTTCAATGCCATGATACCTATGGCCTATGCAAATCAGGATGTGGTCCTCAAGGCCAGGACGGTATTTGCACAGGATCACAATAACTCGAATGACGAGTGGGTGACCGGGGCCGTGCATGTTAACAAGCAGCCCAGCGTGACCATAACCTCTCCAATCGAGGGAGGGACCGTTTCAGACGAGGTGAACATCACGGGAACGGAGTTGGATGAGGATGGTACCGTTGACCAGGTTATGGTGAATATTACAGGAGGGTTGGACTGGACAGATGCACAGATAACTGAGAGCTGGTACTACAATTTCAACACCCATAGCCTCGCCAATGGTGATTATGAGCTTAAGGCTATAGCAATAGACAACAACGGCGCAATCTCGGATATATTCCTCATCAATATTACCGTGGCGAATAAACCAACCGTTTCCATTACCTCCCCCGCCGACGGCGATGATGTATACGGCAATACCACGGTGACAATGCTCGGGGCCACACAAATGCTCGATACCGCAATCACAAGGGTGACTGTGTCTATTGACGATGGGGAGGAAATAAACGCGACTGAGACCAAACCCGGCTGGAGCCAGTGGAGCTTTGATCTGAAAAAAGGGGTGAAAGATAGGCTGAACTCTCTTTCAGATGGACCCCATACCTTCACGGCCAAGGTCTACGATGCCGCTGGTCTGAGCAACAGTGTAACCGTTACCTATATCGTTCATTCCATGGATGCATCCACCAACCCAGCGATTACCTTTACTACCGATCCCTTCGAGATCACCCATGATACGATAATAGAGGGGACCGCCACCGATGACTACAGGGTGACGGGGATGCAATACAGCATAAACGCCGGAGATTGGGTTGACATCGACCCCGGCGAACTCACCGGTATCGGAACCAGCTCTGTCACCTGGATGGTTCATGTGAACCCGGGCATGTTTGAGGAGGGAAACAATATCTTCGAGGTGAAGGCATTCGATGATGATGCAAATTCCACTGCCACCCTTACTGTATATAAACCCGAATTCACTGGTGTGGACCTTAGCATTTCCGGTGCGGAACTCAAAAATGACAAGGGTGGAACGCTTAAAAAGGCGAATGTGGGCAATACGATCAAGGTAAAGGTCCAGGTCCACAAAACAGGCCCGGGGAAGCTGCCCCAGGTGCCAATACGCGTGGAAATAGGTGGGATATTTGCTGCCTCATACACTGAGGAGAACGTTTCCGGGGACTTCGAACATACCTTCTCCATCAAGCTGACAGAGAGCATGAAAGGGAAGAACACATACTCCGTGATGGTGGACCCGGCCAACATTGTGAACGAAGATAACGAGACAAATAATATACAAGAAGGGAACCTGCCCAAGATCGGGGGACCCAAAAAAGATGATGAAAATGGTGGTTTCCTCCGGGGATTCGAGATCGCTGTTGTGATCGCCGGAATAGCGGTGGCAGGACTTATTGCCCTGAGCAGGAAGAGAAGGGACTGAACTCCCTTCTTTTTTTTCTTATTGAATCAATCGTTTTGGAGGTCAAGACTATGGTAGAGAATGAAGAGATAGTTATACCAGGAGAGAAGGTCGGGACATTGGAAGAGGTGATCCCGGGCCGGGGGACATTCGAGGAGAACGGGATCGTTTATTCAATGGGGCTCGGGAAACTCAGGTTCGATATAGAGGAGATGAAGGCCTCTGTAAGAACGCTCAAGTCTCCTGCACAGATCAGGAAAAGGGACCTGGTCATTGCTGTTGTGAACGATATCCGGAATTCCATGGTGGTGGCGAGGGTTGTACACATCGTTGGGAACGATCGCCAGATAGCAGGAGAAACCACGGCATCCCTACACGTTTCAAAGGTTTCACGGGATTATGTTCAGGACATACGAAGGATGTTCCGGATTTGTGATTACATTCGGGCACGGGTTATCCAGGTAAGGCCCTCGCTTCAGGTTTCCACTGCAGAGGGGGACCTCGGGGTTTTACGGGCGCTGTGCATGAGGTGCAGGGCCCCAATGACCAGGAAAGATAATACCCTGAAATGCCCTGAGTGTGGGAGGATCGAGACCCGCAAGATAGGAGCTGATTACGGGGACGTTGACCTGTCAAAGTTGTGAAGAGATAACAAGGCAGATTCATTCACATCATTCGTTCCCCTTAGCATACTATTGGATAAGTTGATTTGACGCTATTATAAAGATATATCCAACAATCTCATCCTCTATTGGGAATCGATGAATAACTCTATCTATCAAGTCAGATTTGCGAGGCAGGAAAAAGAGGCAGAAACATGAAGAGCAAAGAACAGGTTATATCTCACGTGACGAAGAATAATCCTCAATACTTTCACCAGTTTAAGCTGAATGACAACATCCTGAAAGCACTGGATGGCATGAACTTCAGGACACCCACCGAGGTGCAGCGAAAGGTAATTCCTCTTGCGCTTGACCATCTGGATGTCATGGTCCAGTCCCAAACAGGCACAGGCAAGACCGCTGCCTTCGGGCTTCCTATCCTGAAGCGGCTTCGACCCGACGACAACCGCACCCAGGCACTGATCCTTGCCCCGACACGGGAACTGGCTATCCAGATAGCAAAGGAAATAAAGTGCTACGGCAAATTCACCAGGGCGCACATCGTTCCGGTTTACGGGGGACAGAAGATACAAACCCAGATATCACTACTTCGAAAGGGAGCGCACGTCGTTGTCAGCACTCCAGGGAGATTGATAGACCACCTTGGAAGGAACACCATCTCGCTTAATCATGTGGATACCGTTGTTCTTGACGAGGCGGACCGCATGCTTGACATGGGTTTCATCGAGGACATCATGCGCATTCTCAGGCATACTCCGAGAACACGGCAGACAATGTTATTCACAGCCACCCTGCTAAGGGAGGTGCAGATTTTAGCCAGGGATTTCATGCACAAGCCGATAAAGGTGCTGCTCTCATCGGACAGACTGGTGGTGCCGAGCATAGACGAAACCTTCTATCAGGTGGGGAGAAGGAACAAGCTCTGGGCGCTCATGCAGGTGGTTACCCTGGAGGACCCGCACCAGGCCATTATCTTCTGCGAGACGAAGCGGATGGTGGACATCGTGGCAGAGCGGCTGCACAAGCTGAGGATAAAGGCATCTGCACTGCACGGAGATTTCCGTCAGAGCAAGCGTGAGCGTATCATGAGCCGCTTCAGAAAGGGGGATATCAGGTTCCTTGTTGCAACGGATGTGGCTGCCAGAGGACTGGACATCCTCGCAGTCTCCCATGTGTTCAACTACGATGTCCCGGAGAACAAGGAGCAATATGTTCACAGGGTTGGAAGGACAGGCAGGATTGGGATGAAGGGCAGGGCGATCACCCTTGTCTCAAAAGAGGACTTCCACTCCATTGCTGAAATCGAGAGGTTCCTCGATCGGAAGATACAGTTGGAAATGGTGCCGGAGAACATTACTGGGAGAGGAAAGGATAAAGAAAGTAAAACAAGGAATCCCTTGAGAAAGGTGCTGGATTTCAATGACATGGCAGACACGTTCGGAATGATTAGACTTCGACTTGATGCTGGAGAGGAACAGGGAGTGACCAACTTCGAGCTTGTGGAATTCCTTTCCTCTGACAACCCGATGTGGGACATCAACATCGGAATGATCGAAGTCTCTGAGAACGAGACCCTCATCGAGATTAAAAAGCACGTGATAAGTCAGGCCATGAAGCGTTTCCAGAGAGAGAAGTATAAAGGTCTGAGATTACATTACGATTTTATCCAGAATATCCGGAAGGAAGATGCTTAGGTCCTTTTCCCTTGCATTCCAGCTTCATTGAGTTTCCTTGGAGCACTGCCGGATAAGGTCAATGGACTCCTTATCCCCCACATAGATTGCCACTCTCTGGTCAACACCTTCAGGCTGGATATCTAGGATATTTTGGAAACCATTTGATATCTCCCCTCCGGCCTGGGATACCATAAAACCCATCGGGTTTGCCTCGAACAGGAGCCTGAGCTTCCCGTTAGGACGGGTCTTAAGGGCCGGGTAGGTGAACACACCCCCTTTGTGCAATATCAGGTGAACGTCCGCCACGAAGCTCCCGCTGAACCGTATTTTGAAACCCTTTTCCTCCAACTTTGTGATGAACTTCTCATGGTATGGAAGAAAGTCCCTTTTCAGTCCACCGGGGCCCATGATCTTTCCCGTGGGGATCCTGAGGTCCTCATTGAAGAGGATGAAATGCCCATTTCCCGTGTCCACAAACTCATGGACACCTTTTCCTACGGTGTACACCAACGTGGTCATGGGGCCGTAAAGGATGTACATACTCGCTGCAAGCTCTTTGCCTTTTCGCAGGGGAGTCGGGCTCTCGAAGATGCCGATGATGGTCCCGATGGTCAGGTTTACATCGATGAGCGAGGAACCATCCATGGGGTCCAGGGTACAACTGAACCTTCCTCTCGGATGCTCGAATTCCACTACATCCGGCTGCTCCTCGGATGCCACGCTCTTGATGAGTTCGCATTTACTCAGGCTTTCGATGATGAACTTGTCCGCCCACTTGTCCAGGGCAAGCTGCTCCTCCCCGAACACGTTCTTTGTCCCTGCGGTGCCGCGCTCTGTTTGAAAGGCTTTCTTGATAGGAGCCGCAAGGGATGCGAAAACTAAAATTGTCTCTCGGAGATCATGTTCTACGTCCTTCAGATGTTCCTCAAGTGTGATGGTGTTTTCGGCCATTTTAGTTCCTCCGTGAAGGGGTTGAATTCAGACCCCGTCTTTATAGTGGGTTTTGCATATAAATATATTGGGGATTTATACCACCACCCCGCTCTTCCTCCCGGCAAGGAACACCGCCAGGAACCCGGGCACCATATCCACATCCCCTTTCTTGTACGAGAACACTTCGTCCCCTACTCTACCTTCAATATCCTTCACCAACCTTACCTTGGTTAAACTTTCTGGAAGGACCACCGCATCCACCAAGGGATCGAAATCCTCCAGTTTCTTTAGGGTCAAGGGAACAACCCGGAATCCCGTCTTACCATGCAGGGAACCCGGCATTCGTATCAGGCGCTTGATGTCCGAGGTGACAGGTTCGTCCGTTTCCCCACTTAGGTTAATCGCCGCCTCCTGCAGCGCAAGCCTGAGGAAGGCTTTCAGCACCCTGTCCGAGGAGAACACATCCACGGTCCCCTGTTTCAGTGCCTCGAACTTCTCCCGCCCGGTCGGAGTATCGAAAAGCTCGGATAGAAGGGTCCCGGCAGTCTTCTTTCCCACCCCTTTCAATTTGGTGATCCTTTTTATTGCCTCCTTCCGGTCTTTGAATGAGCTGGCTACCTCCACCACACCCCGGGTTATCTTCCCTCTCCATCCCGGCTCATCCATCGAGGGAAGGCGGTAGGTGTAGTTCACCTTACTGAATCTAAAATCCGGGTTCTTCATATCGATGGCCCTCTTCTCCACGAACCCCTCCACGTCCAGGCCGCGACCGGTAATGTAATCCACTATCTCCCTTCTCTCATGACTCTTCAAACCGAGCACATCCTGGCGATGGATATGGATGTGATATCCTCTTGCGCCGCTGAACACCACCTGGACGTCCTTCTCCTTGAAACCGAAATCATCTAACAGGAAGTCGTAGATGAGCTTCAGGAACTCCTCTTTCACCCGCTCGAGCATGGCCTCATAGGACATTTTTTCCGCACCCTCGATATGGTCGGCATCGAGGTCGAATATCAGGTCTGCTCCCAGCCAGTCCTTCTCGCTCATCCTCCCGGCATCCGGGTGCCGGTAGTAGGCGGAGGAGAGATACACATTGGCCGGGGCCCTTTGGCGCAGGAAGGCCGTTAGCTCCGGATGCCGCTTGAAAGCAACATGACGGAGCATGAAATCCCTGTCAAAGAAGGTGAATGCCGCCTCCCTAAGCGAGAGCCGTGGTTGGGAGGGGATATCAGCATTGGAATAATAGCCCCTGAACTGTCTCTTCAGGAATCTCAGGGTCCTCTCTATGTCTGGTTGCTCGTTCTGCTTCATACCGGATTTACCTGAGGTTCCTTTCCTCTCCGATTTATGTTCCTTTTCTACCATGCCTGGCGTGTTCATTCTTGTTCCAATCCTCGGTGAATTCTTTTAATCCTTTCGCATCACACCGATATCCAATAGGATATCGAGAGGAATGTGAAAGATCCCTTCTGGTAAAGGCGTTTTTACCTCTCAATAAACTATAAATATCAGATACAAGTTGTATAATTATCCTGGGTTCTTGATATTGAATCGAGGAAATGCCATATAAAGGTTATTAGTGCACCCAGGGAGTTCTTGCTCTCTGGGGAAGGGGCATAGATGTAAATCGCACGAGGGTGCGCATTCAATGATTGTCCAACCATACGCAGCCTGGACGCCTGTTGAGTCAATAACCGATAGTACCACACGCCATCTGGTGGATGGTTTGGCTCGGGAGCCGATGAAGGTCGTGCCAAGCCGCGTTATTACTCCGGGGAGGCGCATGGAGCCTTGGATCCGGAGATCACTGAATGGGACTTCCTGATCTTTATGATCGATCCTTCATGGATAGGGAACGCCCTGAATTGAAACATCTTAGTAAGGGCAGGAAAAGAAATCAATAGAGATGCCGTGAGTAAAGGCGATCGAAAGCGGCATAGGGCAAACCGAATCCCTTGTGGAAACGCAGGGGAGATGTGGTGTTTGGGCTCCTTTAGTTCTTAACCCTGGCACCTGAAGTGTGTCTGAGAAAGTCCCGCCGTAGAGGGTGACAGCCCCGTAAGGGAACCCGGGAAAGAATAGTGAGGAGACCCCAGAGTAGTGTGCGTTGGATATCGCGCATGAATGTGGGAGATACTAACTTCCAACCCTAAATACTACCCGAGACCGATAGTGCAATAGTAGCGTGAGTGAACACTGAAAAGAGCCCCTGACGGGAGGTAAAGATCCTGAAACCAGATGGTTACAGACTGATACGGCATGAAAGGTGGCATAAAACGCTTCGGCGTTTTCACCGGTGTCGTATCTTCCGATTAGAAAATCGGTCCAGGGAGTCCTTGTCAATGGCGAGGTTAACGAAAGGAAGCCGGAGGGAAACCAACAACCCGCAGCCGCAAGGTGAGGGGTGAGGTGCGCTCGCCTCGAGTCATTGGTAGGGTACCCGAAGCTGGTCGATCTATGCCTGGGCAGGTTGAAGCCTCTCGAAAGGGAGGTGGAGGACCGAACCGGTGCTGATGTGCAAATCGCTCGGATGACCTGGGTATAGGGGTGAAAGTCCAATCTAGGCCGGTAATAGCTGGTTCCTCCCGAGACTACCCGCAGGTAGGCCTTGGCAGAGACAGGTGGTGGTGTAGAGCACTGATTGGGTGTTTAGGGGGAGAAATTCCTCGGCATCCTGTCAAACTCCGAAGCTGCCGCCGTCGTAGAAGCCGGGCAGTTAGGGCATCTGGGGTAAGCTTGATGTCCGAAAGGGGAACAACCCAGCCTGGAGTTAAGGTCCCAAAGTACCGACTAAGTGTTAAAGAACAAAGGTTGTCCATGAGCTCAGACAACTGGAAGGTTGGCTTAGAGGCAGCTATCCTTTAAAGAGTGCGTAACAGCTCACCAGTCAAGTTTATGGGCGCCGAAAATGGACGGGGCTAAGTCGGTCACCGATACTCCGGAACACCGCAAGGTGATTTGGTAGGGAGGTGTCGTGCGTGGGCAGAAGCAGGGCCGTGAGGTCCTGTGGACCGCGTTCGAATAAGAATCCTGGAAAGAGTAGCAGCGTAGAGTGGTGATGAATCTGCTCCACCGGAAGGGCCAGGGTTCCTCGACGATGTTCATCAGTCGAGGGTTAGTCGATCCTAAGGGCGCTCTTAACCGACGCGCTCGAAAGGGAAACAGGTTAATATTCCTGTACCTCAACTGCCTCTGGCTGTTATCTGACGCATCTGGATAGACTACTACCCCCCGCAAGGGAGGTGTTCAAGCGTATAAGCCCGTGGAGAGCCGTAATGGCGAGAAGCGGGTGAAAGCGTGATGAGGCGGCTTTGCCGTTCAAGTTGATTCCTGGTGCCCGTGAAAAGGATAGCAGTGCCAGCAGTTGTGATCGTACCGAGAACTGACACAGGTGCCCCTGGGTGAGAAGCCCAAGGTGTATCGGTTTAATCCAGGCGAGGGAATTCGGCAAATTAGCCCCGTACCTTCGGTAGAAGGGGTGCCAGCTGCGCGAGTAGCTGGTCGCAGTGACTAGGGGGCCCCGACTGTTTAATAAAAACATAGGTGACTGCTAGTCCGAAAGGATGTGTATAGTCACTGAATCCTGCCCAGTGGCGGTATCTGAAAGCGGGTTTCAACCTGACGAAGGACCGCTAAACGGCGGGGGTAACTATGACCCTCTTAAGGTAGCGTAATACCTTGCCGCTTAATTGGCGGCTTGCATGAATGGTCCAACGAGAGCCCCGCTGTCCCCGCCTGGAGTCCGGTGAAATTGACTTACTGGCGCACAGTCCAGTACCTTCCAGATGCAAGCGAAGACCCCGTGGAGCTTTACTGCAGCCTGTTGTTGTGATACGAGTTGGGATGTGCAGGGTAGGCGGTAGCCGTCGAAGCCCGGACGCTAGTTCGGGTGGAGGCAACGATGAGACACCGCCCTTCTTGATCCGTATCACTCACCCCGCAAGGGGGACATCGGTAGGTGGGCAGTTTGGGTGGGGCGCCACGCCCTCAAAAAGATAACAAGGGCGCCCAAAGGCCAGCTCAGGTAGGTCAGAAATCTACCGTAGAGTGCAAGGGCAAAAGCTGGCTTGATGCGGTCTGAGACAATAACAGACCGCAATGTGAAAGCAGGGCCTAGCGAACCAACCAGCCTTCTTAGTAGGGGCGGTTGATAACAGAAAAGTTACCCCGGGGATAACTGAGTTGTCTTCAGTAAGAGTTCACATCGACCTGAAGGCTTGCTGCTTCGATGTCGTCTCTCCTTATCCTGGTCGTGCAGCAGCGACCAAGGGTGGGGTTGTTCGCCCATTAAAAAGGATCGTGAGATGGGTTTAGACCGTCGTGAGACAGGTTTGTTGCTCGGCTCTGGAAGTGTTTGGGTCTGAAGGGAAGGACCCTCTAGTACGAGAGGAACGAGGGTTCGCAGCCTCTAGTTTTCCAGTTGTCCAACAGGGCAGTGCTGGGTAGCCACGCTGTAAGGGATAAGAGCTGAAAGCATCTAAGCTCGAAGCCCGCCCTAAAACGAGACCCTCTGACGCCTGTAAAAGACAGGCCGATAGGATCGGGGTGTAAGTGTCGAGGGTTATACTCCGTGTTGTCGATCCGGGACTTCGGTTCCGGGTCAATGGCAATGTGGGGTCCGAGGCATTCAGCCTACGGTTACTAAGTCAGCTGTCATTGTGTTGTTGGCTCAGCCGTTTGACAGGCTGCGTATGGAGCACTTTTTATTTTTTGAATACAGGCTCCGCTTGCAGTGGGAGCTTTACTCCTTCCATATCATCAGGTTTTGCTGCAAACACCGCCTCGTCGAAGTTGCCGTCCTTAGGGCTTGCAGAGAAATAAAGTAGCAGATTTTGTTAGGCAACAATCCACCATTTGTGTATTCGTGCCATTCGTGTTTTCAGTTTCTGGGCGGAGTTCATCACGAATTTCACAAATAGACGAATGTCACGAATTTGATTGCCACAGATTTCGAGAGGTTATTCTTTGGCATGCACTTAATATCCTGGTGGGGCTCCACGATGTCATACCATGCTGTCATTTCGAACCCTCTTCTTCTTCAATCTCGGCAAGGATTTTCCGGAGGATTGGCTTTATTCTTGGTAGTTCGATCTTTACAGCATCCCTCACCAGCAAATAATCTATCCCAAAATAGGCGTGGCTCAACCTGTCTCGCATGCCTGCCATGCGTTTCCAGGGAACTTCAGGGTACCGTTCTTTTATCCGGTCGGGGACATGCTTTGTTGCCTCCCCAATGATCTCGAACTTCCTGATAACGGCGCTTGAGGTCTTGTCATCCTCGGCGAGCTCTTCAAGGTCCATGTCTTCCACGAAGTTCTTGATGGATTCCATGGCCTCTATGATGTCCTTTAAAAAGAGTTTATGATTTCTCTTCATACTGCCACCACCTCGCTTAATATCTGATCTTTCAGTTCCTGCCTAACCGCCCGTTCTGAAACAACGTCCATCTTCAGCTTGAGTTCTCCCTCAAGGAAGTCAGCAAGACCAACGAGATCGAAGAGAGTAGCACCCTCTAGAAATCGGACGAGAATGTCCACATCGCTGTCTCTTCCCTGTTCCCCCCTGGCATAGGAACCAAAGACCCCGATAATCTCTGCTTTATATTCATTTCTGATCTCATTCTCCAGGCGTTTAAGAAGCTGCAGGATTCTCTCAAGTTCAGGGTTCATGCTTTTACCCTCCATATTGCGGCATATCATTCTCACCCGGATGCACCTTAAAAAGTTTGCGCTTCCGTACCCCCATTTTTGAGCATTTATCTATACCGATGAGGAATCCTTCCGGTAACTGTTTCTCCTTGCTGCCATTGAGCAGGCACCTGGCCCCGCAGCCTGGGTTCTGGCACGGGATTGTCCGGCTCCCATCTGATCTCCATATTATCAAGCTACTCCTTCTTCCTGAAAAAGAGCCAGTTGTTGTCCCTCTTCCCCTGCCTTGGTTTGATCTTCACGAGCACGAAGTTACCCTTCAGCCTCTCCCCCTGAATATTTAGGATGAGCTTCCTCTCCTTCCTGTTGATAATCTCGTAGTTCCCTTTATCCCATATCTCCACCCTGCCCGCCCCGTAGCTCCCTTCCGGGATCTCCCCCTCGAAATCACCGTAATCCAGTTCATGGTCCTCCACCTGGATGGCAAGGCGCTTTACTTTAGGATCATCGGTGGGCTCTTTTGGGACAGCCCAGGACTTGAGCACCCCGTCCATCTCGAGCCTGAGGTCGTAGTGCAGTTTTCGGGCATGATGCTTGTGGATCACATATTTCCCGGTCATCACCGAGGATATTGCCGATGGGGTATTTATCTCTTTTCGAGGTGCAGGGGACACTTTTTAATTTCTTTGGCCTGTTTGTTTAGCGTTTAGAGACGCAATCAACACAAATGACACGAATCAGCCGAATGGCACAAATCTATAGAACCTATCTGTGTGATTCGTTTCATTCGTGATATTCGTGATTTACCAGTTCTCCCGAAAATAATAAAAAGTCTCGTGCAGGGGTAAGAGTTCAGCCATGTGAAGTTTCTAATATCTTGGGCCCATAATCCAAAATATTCTCACCTTTTTGGTGGATCGTATGCAGAACACTTGTCAAAATTCCATAGATTTTAGC
>DAOVMN010000001.1 GCA_030630685.1 Thermoplasmata archaeon
ACACGGATGACACGGATTTGGCGGATTCCCGCGGATTTTTCATTGATCCGTGTTTATCTGTGTGATCCGCGTCATCCGCGTTCCTATTTGCTACCTTACAACATTGTCCCTTCCACGATTGGGGCAGGGCCGGGTAATGTGAAATTTAATAAGAAATAACAAAGTCTGATGCAAACCATCCCCATTTCTCAAGGAGGAAAACAGAATGTGGAACAGCGACGACCTCAAACAAACCCTCCGCCGGATCGACGGACTGGGCTACAAGGCCTACAAAGACCTTCGTGGGAGCTACGATTTCGTGGACTACACCCTTATTATCGATCATGTCCAGGGGGACCCCTTTGCCTCCCCAAGCCGGGTGCGTGTGCAGGTACCTCAGAAAGCCGCAGGATTCCCTGAGGATACCTACCGGAACAAGAGCCGTGAGATCGCTTTACGGGATTTCCTCACCCGCTGCTTCAATGCGGCCTGCAGGGGATTCGTTAATGGAAAGCGCGGGATCGGGAAGAGCGGGATCATTTCCATGGACAGGCCTGGGCAGGAGATTCTAAAGCGCACATCGGTGTTCGTCTCTGCCCAATACCTGGAAGCCCGATTCGTGATGGGGCTACCTGCCTTCGGAAGAAGGATTGCGGGACGACATGCAGAAGACATGTTCTTCGAGGAGCTCCCAAGAATAGTGGAAAGCTCACTCTTTTTCAGAAACCTGAATGAAAAGGAGCTTTACGAGCATATCAAAACTGCGGAGGATGCCGACTTCCTGAGGAATAGATTGCAGGAAATAGGTATAGTGGCCTTCGTTGCAGACGGGGCGGTTCTTCCCCGTGTCACCGGGATCGACCCTCGGCCTTTGAGAGGGGAGAATGTGGTGCCCTTCCGGTCTCCGGAATCGCTCAGGATCGAAATGGAGCTCCCTAATCGCGGTACCATTACCGGCATGGGGATACCCGAAGGCGTCACCCTCATCGTCGGAGGAGGCTACCACGGCAAATCCACGCTGCTTTCCGCACTCGAACTCGGGGTGTACAATCACATCCCTAAGGACGGAAGGGAACTGGTGGTATCCGGCCCGAGCACAGTGAAGATCAGGGCAGAGGACGGCAGAAGGATCGAGAAAGTAGATATTTCTCCCTTTATCACAAACCTGCCTTTCGGACAGGATACCCGGGAGTTCTCGACCGAGGACGCAAGCGGGAGCACCTCCCAGGCGGCCAACATCATCGAGGCCCTGGAAGTGGGGGCAAGGGTGCTGCTCATAGACGAGGACACCTCTGCCACAAACTTCATGATCAGGGACCACAGAATGCAGGAGCTCGTATCCAAGGAGAGGGAGCCCATAACTCCCTTTATAGACAAGGTACGCCAGCTTTACAGCGATCTTGGCGTCTCCACCATCCTGGTCATCGGGGGTTCGGGGGACTACTTCGATGTGGCGGATCGCGTGATCTGCATGTTGGAGTACAGACCTATAGATATGACAGGCGAGGCAAGGGCCATTGCAGAGAAGTACAGGGCGGAGCGCACGTCCGAGGGTGGAGAGCACTTCGGCCACATCACGCGGCGAATCCCCTTGGCACAAAGCTTCGACCCGAGCAGGGGCAGAAGGGAGGTCAGGATCTCCCCCAAAGGGCTCCAATCCATAGCGTTTGGGACACACAACATCGACCTTGGTGCAGTGGAGCAGCTTGTGGATACGAGCCAGACAAGGGCCATCGGGGATGCCATCCACTATGCCACAGGATTCATGGACGGCAAAAAAACTTTGAATGAGATCGTGGAGGAAGTAATGAATGCAGTAAAAGAAAGCGGCCTAAATGTGCTCTCTCCAAGACCTGTGGGGGACTATGCCGTGTTCAGGGCACACGAGCTTGCGGCGGCCATCAACCGCCTCAGGACGTTAGCAGTGAGGCAGGACAGAGGCAACTCGGGAATGGGGTGATAGGATCACAAAACACATAATTGCCTTTTTCATCAATCCCATCGCAGGAATGGGCGGAAGGGTGGGCCTTAAAGGTACCGACAACATGGCAGAGAAAGCACGGGCCCTGGGAGCAGAGGAGGTATCACCTGCCCGTGCGAAGGAGGCTCTTCTCCAGCTTTTCCGCCTTCTCTCCACGGAACCCGGAATCAAACTGATCGTCCTAACACCGGAATCCCCCATGGGAAGGGAAGTTTGCAAGATGGCCATAAAAGAAGCGGGGATCAAAGAAGAAAGAGTAGCCATCGAGACCATCTATTCCCCACAGGATCCTACAACCCCGGAGGACACGAAGCGTTTCTGTGCCCTTGCGAAAGCGAGGAATGCCGAGCTCATCCTCTTTACCGGTGGCGACGGGACCGCTAAGGATGTGGTGAGTGCGGTGGGCGAGAGGTACCCGATCCTTGGGATCCCTTCCGGAGTGAAGATGCACTCAGGGGTATTCACCTGCACCCCCACCGATGCAGGTAACGCGGTCCTGGAATTCCTGAGCGGCCGGGCAGCCCTGGAAGCCCGCGAGGTCGTGGACCTGGACGAGGACGCCTACCGAGAAGGGAATATCAGGACCAGGCTCTTCGGTTATGCGGAGGTCCCTGCCACCACCCGCCTTCAGGGATGCAAGGGCGTTATATTGGGCGTGGATGATAAAGCGGACAGGGAGAGCATTGCCCTTGGACTGAAGGAATTCATGGATGAAAATCCAGGTATCTATATCCTTGGAGCAGGCTCCACCCTGAAGGACATCGGGGAGTTCCTTGGTCTAAAACTAACCCCTCTGGGATTCGATCTGGTTGCAGTGGATAAGGGAGAACTCGAGCTTCTTGGGGGGGATGTGAACGAAGAACAAATCCTACAGGTGCTTAAGGATTTCCCAGTGGAAAGAAGGTATCTGGTCATTACCCCGATAGGTGCACAGGGATTCATTCTCGGCAGGGGGACCCAGGTCATTTCAGATAAGGTTCTTCGTGGACTTCAAAGGGAGAACCTCATGGTGGTGGCTACCCCGGGAAAGCTCGCGATCACCCCAACCCTCAGGGTGGACACAGGAGAATTTGACAGGGATCTGAGAGGCTTCCTCAGGGTTATGACAAGCTACAGAAGGTATGCTCAAAAGAAGGTGGAATAGATTAGCCCGATCTCTCCCCGATTTCCTTCTTCTCAAGTTCCTTTAGGATCTCGAATGGAGGGTTGACCGGGTCGAGAGATTGGAGGAGCTCGGATGCCATTTTCTTGCTGATGTTAAGGGTCCTGAGGAGGTAGTAGATGGAGATCGTTGTCACCTTTTTCTTGTGCTCTTCCTCAAGGTCTAACAGCCTCTTTGTGTTGTAATAGAACTCTATGGCAAACTCGGAATAGTAGAGATAGGCATTCTCGGGGTCGATCTTTGCGGCATTTCTGTAGCATTCCTCTGCCCTCCTGAAGAGACCGTTATCAAGACAGAACCCCCCATATCTAACGTAATAGAGTGGGTTCTTACCATCAAGTTCGATGACCTTTTCATAGAGTTCACCGATATCCCGGACCGTGAGCTTGGGGATGCCTATGGAGGCCTCTGCTTTACTGAAATACCCCCGTGGATCCCCGGGCCTCGCCTTGATGGCCTTATTGAATCTGGATACGGCACCTTTGAAGTCAAGGCGATTAAGGAGCTGTTCACCCTGAGCAAGTGTTTTCTCTATCTCGTCATCTTTCTTTTCCACGGTTTTGTCCGCCATGCTCATACCTCTCAACAAGGATTCTGTTTTTTATAAATAAGCCTTACTGAAAAGGTATAAATAGTGGTTATGGTTAGGCCGCACTGGGATATAAGGAGTCCGGGAGTGACACAAAAATGTGAGGGGCAATAATGAGCGCCGGTTGCTGAAACGGGGCATTAGAAAGGCTTATATATGAGCTCGACATCTCCTTTTATGGCCTTTGGGCAATAAGCCCTACACAAAAGGGAGCCAATCTATGGGAAACATCGATAAGATAATGGCACTCTTCAAGCCCAAGAAGACGACTGAGGAAACCTCCGAGGCACCTGAGCCCCTCACACCCAAAAAAGAGGAAGAAGAAACCTCTGAAGCACCTGAGGATATCAAGCCAAAAGAAGAGGAAGAAGAGTCCTCTGAGGAATAAACCTACTCGCAATTTAGTCTTACGAGGCAGGAAATCAGCACTTCTACGGGATGGGGAAAAGCAACCAAACCCAGAAATCCTCCTTCAGGGGATTTCTTTTCATTCTGGGGCAGAGAGCAATCTTTCCCTTCAGATCATTCTGTTGACATTCAAACGGGCTAAAAATTGAAATATCAAAACTGAGTTCTTCGCATAGTCTAATGTCAAGAAGCGGGCTTATGGTCTAGCTGGTTATGACGTCGCCCTCACACGGCGAAGATCTCCGGTTCGAATCCGGATAAGCCCACTCATCCCTATCATCAAAATGGGGGCACACTATTGAAAGCAAACATATTCCTGTTTTTCATGGGCACCGCAGGCGCAGGCAAATCCACCATGACCAGTGCGTTTCAGAGCTGGATGTTCGGCCAGGGCTACGATGCCGTAACCGTCAACCTGGACCCTGGAGCAATCAATCTGCCCTATTCGCCGGATGTGGACATTCGTGACTGGGTAAGGTTGGAAGAGGTGATGGACGAGTACAGCCTCGGTCCAAACGGTGCGCAGGTCACCTCCTCGGATCTCATGTACCTTTATATCGAGGACATACGCCAGAGCTTGGAGGGATTCCGGACAGACTATTTCCTTGTGGACACGCCCGGTCAGATCGAGCTTTTTGCCTATCGGGATACCTCAAATGACATGATTCGGTCCATCTCGATCGGGGGATCGGCGGCTGTCTATCTCTTCGAACCCCATCTTGCCAGCACCCCTGCCGGTATGGTCTCCCAGCTTGCCTTGGCCTCCTCTGTGAAATACCGGCTCGGGATGCCATTCATCCAGGTTCTCAATAAGGCGGACATGCTAAAACCCGAGGTAAGGGAGAGGATCATGAGATGGGCGAACCCTGAGGTTCTGTATGCGGAACTAACCTCAAATGGGGGATCCATGAACAACGAGCTTGGCGTGGGGCTCTTCAGGGCGCTGGAGTGTACCGGAGAGGCTGTTAGGCTCATCCCCTGCTCTGCTGCCACCATGGAGGGCATAGAGGATATCTACAGTGCTGTGCAGGCGCTCTTCATGGGCGGGGAGGATCTCGATCAGGAGTAATTTCATCTTACGAGCATTAATCTTTTTTACCACCTCTCCCTTGCGAGGCTGATGCGCGTAGAATACTTTTGTCTACTAAGGGCCAACCTCATAATAAGATGGCGATTTCCAACTTTTCTGTGGCAGGTAATTAGACCAGTAATTTAAAGAAACACCGCATATTCTCTGTCATTTCAAGCCCTTCACTTTTAAGCCTTTTGAGATACAGATAATGAAATTCGATAAGTTACTTTTTGGCAAGTCCTAAGTCAGGATGGTTATCCAAGATAGCCATTCTTGAATTATCGATGGCACTTAGGAGAAAACTTAAAGATTTAGAAACAGATAGGCAAGCGATTCCAGAATTTTGAAAGATTTTCATATTCGACGGATATTAATTTAATTCAAAGTAAAAGAAATTCGCGCCCTTTACCTTACCCAGGTGTATAATATGTCAATATTAACCGATGTTGAAATCCTTGAAGCCATTGAGCAAAAAGAAATAAAGATTGAGCCTTTTGATGATCCTGGCATGTTAGTAGGTGTTACTTATGACTTAAGAGTCGGAGGAGAATGTTATATTGGAGGCCAAGAGGATAAGATTTATTTATCTGATGATCCCTCAGGCAAACATAGTTTGCACATCCCTCCAAGGCAATTCGCAATTCTCGAAACCTATGAATCCATAACATTTGGACCCTCGATAGCAGGGAGATTTGGTTTAATCTCTAAGTATTCAAAAAAAGGGTTAGTTTTCCTCAGTGGCCCAGTTGTTGATCCCACATTTTCAGGCTCTATTAAAATTGGTATATATAATACTAGTTCCCATGACATATATCTCTCATTTAAGGAACCTATTTGTACAATCGTTTTCTATAAAGTTGGTCAAATTAAAAATCTGCCAAAAAATCTAGATAATTTAGGTCGAGGAATAAAAAGTGATGATGTGGATTATCTTAAAACAAATTATGGGTTGAGTGAATTTGAGAAAAGGCTATCAAAGATTGAAAATAACTTTATACTAATGAAAAAGATTGGATGGATAGTATTAGCAGCTCTTATAAGTGGATTTATTGGTTTTCTTTTTGGGATGTTCAGTTGGTGATATCATGAAAGTTGCTTTAATTAAATATACGCCAGATCCTGAGATATTATGTGCATTGGCTGCAAAATCATGCCACACGAAAGCCTTTCCAAAGGTTACAAAAAAAGAGTCTACTGACCTTTTAACGCAGATTATTAATCCAAAATCGATTTATATTGTTGATGAAAATCAGTCATCTCTTTATGATTTTTATGAGAATGGTGGAAGGGAGAAAATTAGTGAGGAATCGAGTGAAGAGATTATTCGCTTTGTAAGCACCGCAGGGCACCATAGCGTGTTAGAACATAGTTCATTCACGTTTGTAATTGAAGGCATTTCAAGAGCATGTAGCCACCAAATGGTTAGGCACAGAATTGCCTCTTTTACACAACAAAGTCAGAGATATGTAAATTTAAAAACCTTTGATTACATAATTCCCCCGAAAATAGCTAATAACACTGAGGCTATGACTGAGTATAAAAAAATTATTAAGAAGATAAAAGGGGGGTATAAAGATCTATTAAAGTTAGGAATTCCAAAAGAGGACATTCGTTATCTTTTACCTAATGCCACTTCAACAAACCTCATTATGACTATGAACGCTCGTTCTTTACTTCATTTTTTTAGTTTGAGATGCTGTATGAGGGCTCAGTGGGAGGTTAGAGAGGTTGCTAACAAGATGCTCCAACAAGTGAAAAATGTTTCTCCAATCATATTTGCTAATGCTGGGGCTCCATGTGAAAGAGGCTTCTGCCCAGAGGGCGATCTAACGTGCGGGCGTTTAGAAAAAATAAAAAGAAAAGAAAAGCTCAGGTTAGACGAGATAAAGGACGAGGAATCTTACAGTAGTCCCACAGAAAGTCAAGGAAAAAACCAAGCTGAAGTCCAAGTTTGAGTGTTAATAGTCGAGATATTGGTCTTATACAGTAATCAACCGAACATTACTCGAGGCTGGGGTAGTCAATGAGGACGCCAGGTACGTTCTCCCGAATGCGGCCAAGAACAACATCACCATCACCATGAACGCGCGGGAGCTATTGCACTTCTTTTCCCTACGCTGCTGCAATAGGGCACAGTGGGAGATCCGGGAGCTCGCCCTGAAGATGCTTGAGAAGGTAAAGAAGGTGGCCCCAAAGATCTTCGAGAAGGCCGGTGCGGCGTGTGTGGTCCTGGGTTATTGTCCGGAAACAGAAAGCTGCGGTAGAGCCCCTCCGCTGAAGGAGATTATAGGGACGCACAGGAAAGGCAAGGCCAAGAGAGAGGATTAATTGGAGGGCTATCCTATCTTTAGTTCCACCATCTCCTCCTGTGCAGCGAAATCCATGATTCTTACCCTGGAGATTACCTCCACTATCACAGGGGAATGAGCCGTTTTCTCAGGGAAAAATAGGAGGCCATTGATCTCTTCTTTCCCTATCAGAAGCGTGCATGGGAGAGAGATTCCGGGATAGTACTCTTTTCCATCCTTCTCGAAACCATTGATCAGGATGCCTTTATGTTCCTTCAGCTTCTCGATATCTTCAAGTTCCGCACTGCCAATCCCCTCGAGGCGGATGTTGAGGGTGCCTGGAAAAGGGGGGGTGTGGAGCAGTCTTGTGAACTGTTCCGTGTATTCGGGGATGGAGAGGTATTCCTTACCCTCCCCTACCCCTGGGACGATTTTACCCCTAAGTTTGAGGGCTAACTGGTGGCCTGATGGGCTCATCACCTTCGACACACCCGGCCGGATTAATACATTTTTCCCAGAATCTCCCTTGAGGCTGCAGGTCATCTCCTCGGAAAAAAACGCATAGCCGCTGCAGTGAGCTCAGGACGGAGCGAAGCTAGGATCTGGGTCGGAGAGACCGAAGGGAGCGAAGCGTTTTCCAGAAGGAGCTTATCGTTTTCTGTAACCAAATTTCTTATCATATTTCTTATGGCCAACTATGTCTAACACAAAGGCGATGATCTCCACTGTTGATTCTCCATCGGTAAGTGTGTAAAGCATCCGCCAATAACGAGCCAATTCAACTCGAAACAGGTTTTGACCCCAAAGTTTTCAATATATTCTCTTGGGATCAATGACTTTGAAATTGGTTTTCCATAATGTGGATTTGCCTTGATCAATTCCACCTTTGTATTTATTGAGTTAAGTATTGATCTGTCTATCTTGGATTCGGAAGCATGTTCGTTCAGATATCTATAGGCTTCTTCTGCATCCACTGAGAGAATCACTCGTACCTCTCTCATAACTCGAGCCCCTTTGAGATTGCTTCTCTTAGTTTGGGATTTGGATTAAAAACCCAGGTTATCCCATCTATGGTGAAGAGTATCTTATTACTCTCTTCGAGATATCTGAGAATTGTTTTTAGCCTATTATGGTTGACTTTTTTTGGAAGCATTCTTTTCAGTTCTGCGATTGTGATTACACTCTCATCCATATTTCGTAATGTCTCTTCCACCATAATGACCGTATTGAGTGTCGGTGAGTGCTCGTATCTGTGTATGGCTTTTGTAGATGTCATTCTATCACTCTTTGATATTAGTTAGTAATCATTATGTATCAAACAGTATAAATAGTTATCTTTTATGAGCCCCTTATGGAAAATTGCGTATAACTCAGTTATATCCGACATCGATGTCGGATATCCTTCTGATTTGGTGGTATATCCAAAGTCCATGTCGGATATACCTACCTTTATCTGAAGATTTTTTCTCATGTTTGGCCTCTCTTTTATTCACCATTATTCCATTTAGCTCCCGCTCGTCTTTAGACATCGAAGATTTCTGAGGACCGGCTGAGTGCGAAGCCATGAGGAAGCGAAGCTTCCGATTGCCGGTTGACGCAAAGCGTCGATAAGCCATGAGGAACGAAGTTCTGAGTGGCGGTTGAGTATGCAATACTCGATAAGCACTCGGCAAGGCGTGAAGTGCGAAGCACAGAGCACCGGTTGAGCCTGAAGGGCTCGACAAGGCCCACCACGGTTCCCCTATCACGGATCATCAGTTCAAGGCCGCGGTGCGAACAGGTGTAACATTGGATTCTTAAGAGGTATTGAATAACAAATATTTAATCTTTCTCTCTGCTTGCCCAAAACACCCAACCCAATCCCTCTTGGAGCCCCCTCTCCATGCTTTGTTCCCGCTCCCCTCGTGGGACCCTTCGCCGCACCTTTCACTAAAATAGATACCAATCACACTCATGAGAGGCATGAAACATCACTCAGAGCCCTCGGTACGACCGCAAAGAGTACGCAAAGAAAACGACGAAATTGTGATCCTTATTCACTACATTACAGCTTTGTCCCAAAATAAACGAGGAAAAATAGAATACAGGATTAATAAAAAAAAGGAGAGAGGCCGAACGGGGATCCGAACGGCCTTAACGAGAGTGCAGTGATCCTAGCGCTTCTTGTCTACTGCGGCCTTGAAGGCGGCTGCGGGTCTGAATCCCGGAACCTTCTTCTTCGGGATCGTAATCTTCTGTTTGGTCTGTGGGTTGATCCCCATGCGCCTCTTTCTTTGCTTCACCACGAAGCTTCCGAAACCGGCAATTCGGACGTTCTTGCCCTTGGCCACGGTAGCGGAGATGACAGTGAATGCTGCATCTACTGCTGCCTTTGCCTGCCTCTTCGAAAGTGAGGGTGTGGCTATCTCTGCAACCTCAGTAATGAGTTCAGTTTTGTTCAGGTCTTTTTTTGCCTTTCTTGGAGCCATTTTTGTTACCTCCAGGCACATAAAACCGCTTAGGGTTTAATAGTTTTGTGGTTAATCATGGCAAATCCCTTATCTGGAAAGGACATTCCCCTTATTATCGAGCTTTTATCCAGTAAATTCAATATGTTTTTTTTGAAATTAAAAAAAACACATCTTAAATAAAGGATATTCTTAAGAATCCGATCAGAGAATCCCCAATATCATTGAGAATCTTGGAAATATCAATCATAATTCTTTCTAGTGTATTCTCTCAGAAGGGATTTCAAAAGATTACACGGCTTTGGAACCTTTTGTCAAACAGGTATAGTGAGAAGATAATAAAACCGTATCCAAAGAAAAACTCCTCATACTCATTGGTGACAAAACGCTCTCCCGCGACAAAAAGGGTAAGGTAGTCGAGAACAATGCAGAGGATTCCCGCACCGAAAACAATGGCCGCCGGGACGGGTGGATAGAGTATTCTGATCCCAAGAATCTCCCTGAACCGATTGAAACGGTTTTGATAGTAATGCAGACCAAACGGGACAACAACACCATAAAGGACAAGGCAGGCTGCCAATATCCCAAAGACCACGCTGATGGCCGGGAAATTGTGGAAGTCCGTTTCCTTCTGTGTGCTGTGCTCCTCGAAATACTCAGGGGAATCCCAGCCGATGAGCCTCTGACCGAAGCTGATTTCCTCGAGAGCGGCAAAGATGCAAAGGACTCCAAGAAGAATGATCACCAGGCGATAATCCCTCAGTTTTTCCTTTACCCCGGCATGGGTCGAGACCATGGCATAGATGAACATCACACCCGCTCCGCCAAAGAATAATACGGTAAGGTTTTCTATGATACCGTCTTCTTTCTGGATGTTTGTATTGATATCCTTTGAACTCAGGGTATAGTGGAGCCCTCCTGCAGCAATAATAAGCACCACAATCAGGGTAAGTACGAGAACAATTCGATCCATCCATCTTAGGTTCGAGGGAGCGAACTTCATACTCTTCTCATTCCTTATCTCATTAATGGGTTTTACCTCTTCAGGTGGCACCAGACACTCGAAGCCCTGGATTGCAATGCGGGAAATATTTAAATCAGTACCGATTTTCAGGGGCATTGAGGTGATAGATTGAAGGCGATGCTACTGGAATCCCATGCACCCATGGAGGAACATCCGCTCAGACTTACCGACATCCCGAAACCAGTACCTAAAGTTGGAGAGGTACTCCTGCGGGTGAGCACTTGTGGGATCTGTCACACGGATCTGCACATCATCGAAGGGGAGGTCAAGCCCCCATCCCTGCCTTTGGTGGTTGGGCATCAGGTGGTGGGAGAGGTGGAAAAAATTGGAGAAGGGGTGGAGAATCGAAAGCTCGGGGAAAGGGTGGGAGTGCCCTGGCTCTATTCGACGTGTGGAAGGTGCAGCTTCTGCCAGCGTGGTGAGGAGAATCTTTGCGAGGACATCCGTTTTACCGGCTGCCACGAAAATGGAGGACTAACGGAGTACATGGTAGCACCGGCGGAGTTCGTTTATCCCATACCCAGGATATTCAGCGATATTCAGGCTGCCCCTCTGCTCTGTGCCGGGATCATTGGTTACCGGGCCCTTCGAATATCAGAGATAAAGAAGGGAGAGGTATTGGGGCTCTTTGGTTTTGGTGCCTCTGCTCACATAGCGATCCAGGTGGCTATGCACTGGGATACCGAGGTATTCGTGTTCACACGTTCCGAGAATCACCGGGATCTGGCACGGGAATTGGGTGCCGCCTGGGTCGGGGGTGCCGAGGATCCCCCTCCTAAGGAGCTTGACCGGGCCATCATCTTTGCCCCTGCGGGATACCTGATACCTCTTGCCCTGAAGAATATCAGGAAAGGCGGCACCCTGGCCCTTGCCGGAATCTACATGGATAGGGTCCCGGAGATGCCCTACGATCTGATCTACGGGGAGAGGAAGCTTGTGAGCGTGGCTAACAGTACAAGGGAGGATGCGATTGGATTACTTGAAGCTGCGGCTGAGATACCGATACTGACCGAGGTGGAGGCATTCCGTCTCGAGGAGGCAAACGAGGCCTATCTCAGGCTCAAGAGAAGCGAGATAAAGGGTGCCGGGGTGATTGTTCTTTAGGTAAAAAAAGGAGCCGCTGGGGGGAATCAGAACGCATCTTTTTGGGAAAAACCTTGACGAGTGCTTCGCACTCATCCGGCTCTCAGAATTTCATTCTTCATGCCTGCACCAAAAACCTGTGCGACCTCGCTCCACTCTGTTCCGCTCGGTCCCACTTTATTAAAAAAAGGAGCCGCTGGGGGGAATCGAACCCCCGACCTACGCCTTACCAAGGCGTCGCTATACCGCTAAGCCACAGCGGCTTTTGGCAGTTACCGGAAGCCCGCAAACTATGGATTGTATAAAATTGTTTTGATGGACGGAATCGAGACATGGGACTATGTTATAATTTAGCGAATAAGGCACCACCCCTTCCTTATGTGGGATAGTTTATCTCCATAAATAGAATCCTAATCAGGCGGGTCGGAACCACACGGGGGGGGGCACCGGGGAGGCATGAGGAAGCGAAGTTCCGATTGCCGGCTAAACACGAAGTGTTCGTCAAGGAAGTACTCGGCAAGGCGTGCAAACTTATTTGCGCACCGATTGAATCCGCAGGATTCGATAAGGCATTCGGAAAGCAGTTCCGAATTCCGATTGAGGGCAAAGCCCTCGATAAGGCGGTGAGAAAAAATTCAGCCAGATTGGCATATAGAATCTTGTGAGTTTCTTATTCACTATGTCACTGACCTCCTTAATCACTGACTTACAACATAGTACCCGATTTTACAGAATCCGGGGATGCAAACATTTAAGTAATTTAGAAATCTTTTGGAGATTAAGTGATTTGAATGAGAGCTAAAAATTTAATGGATAGAATCACCATCAATCCTGAGGTAATGATTGGTAAACCAACCATCAGAGGGATGAGAATCACGGTAGAGCAGATTCTGAAGGCTCTTGCCAATGGTGTAACAACCAAGGAGCTGCTCGATGATTACCCGGAACTCGAACCGGAAGATATTCAAGCGGCCCTTCTTTATGCGACCGAGTTGGTAAGTGAAGAACAGGTTTTTGCGGTAGCGTAGGTGTCTCAGAATGACTCATGGTAAGCCAAGATTTTTAGTCGATGTTTGTGTTGGCAGAAAAGTAGAAGATTGGCTTGTGAAAAACGGGTATGATATTAGAACTGTAAGGGAGATCAATCCTCGAATGAATGATAGGGAAGTATTGAAAATAGCAGTGATTGAGGGCAGAATGGTTGTAACAATGGATAAAGATTTTGGAGAACTTGTCTACAATTCTGGAATGGCCCACTCCGGAGTGTTACTTTTGAGGATCGAAGATGCCAATGCTAATGAAAAAGTAAAAACCATAGAAAAGATACTAACAGAGTATCAAGATATGTTGTCAAACAATTTTTGCATATTTCAAAACGAGAAACTTAGAATAAGAAAATAATGATAAGAGTCCGGGAGCACGAGCCACCGAGGCCCCGGCCCGTCTGGTGGAATCAGTAGCGGCAGTCTTTTTACTCCCTGTTCTTCCACCCGACGCCTTTGTAAACGACTCCGGCCTTTTTCAGCCTCTCCGGGTCGTAGCTCCTTCGGCCGTCAATTACGATCGGCTTCTTCAGGAGCCTTTTTAACGTCTCCGGTTCTATCTCCCGTATCTCCTGCCAGTCGGACTGCACAACCGCAAAGTCCGCATCCTTTAGAGCCTCTTCAATCGTGTCCATGTATCCGATGGGCAGGTCTGTTAGCGGCTTGAACTTGTAGTACGCTTTTGGATCGTAGGCCTTGACCATGGCACCTTCCTCGTAGAGCTTTTCGATAATGGGTAGGGCTCTGGTAGCTCTGGTGTCATCCGTATCCGGCTTGAACGAGAGGCCGAGGAAGGCAACGGTCTTGCCCTTCAGATTGCCAACCGTCTCCTTTATGATGTCTATAAAGTGCATGGGTTGTATATCGTTGGTATACAGCACAGCGTCCATGAGCGGTGTTTCCACCCCTATTTTTTTTGCGAGCGCCACGATCGCATTCACGTCCTTGGGGAAGCACGAACCGCCGAAGCCGCAGCCCGCATTGAGGAACATCGGATTGATCCTGAAATCCAACCCCACGCCCTTCATGACCTCGTAGACGTCGATGTTGAATTCCTCGCATATCCTGGAAAACTCGTTGGCAAAGGTTATCTTTGTGGCCAGGAGCGAGTTGGCGGCATACTTGATCAGCTCTGCAGCTTTTATCTCCACGTGCAGTATCGGTACGGGCTCTTCTTTGTCGTTCTTGTAGTCCCTGTATATCTTGTGGATAACCTCTCCGGCCTTAGCATCGTGCTCACCTATCACGATCCTGTCCGGATAAAGGCTGTCATGCACCGCCTGCCCCTGCCGCAAGAACTCCGGGTTCATGACCAGGCCGAAGTCCTTACCTGCCTTCTTTCCGGAGTATTTCTCAACAATTGGTAAAACCAGGTTTTCAGTAGTTCCGGGAACAACTGTGCTCTTGGTTGCCACAACATGGTAGCCGTCTTTATCCCTGATTGCGATGCCGATGTCCTTTGCCACGGCCTCCACTGCACCGAGGTCTGCGGAGCCGTCCGGAAGCGATGGGGTGCCGACACAGATGAAGGTGACGTTAGACTGCCTGATGGCCTCGAGATTGTTTAGCGTGGCGGAGAGCATCCCCCGGTTCACTTCCGTCCTCACAAGTCCTTCGAGCTCAGGCTCGTAGAACGGTGGTATCCCCTTGTTCAGGTTCTCTACCTTGGATGGGGTTGTGGCTGTCACGATTGTCTTGAAGCCGTGCTTCGCATATCCCATGCCGCCGGCCAGGCCCACATAGCCCATGCCTAATACGGATATCCTGATACCGTCCATTGTAATCACTGCGTAGGCATCCGATTTTGATAAAATAAGGTTACGGAAGAATCCACAACGCTAAATCACCCCAGGTTTATGTCGGAGTTCTGCCCTGCATTTATGGTGTAGGGTTTCCCGCGGGCTGTCACCTCATCATCGATGATGCTCTTCTTCAGGAATAGGCCCTTCAGCCTGCAGTGGGCCCCGACAATGGAATCCGAGATGTGAACATCCTCGAGCACCGTATTCTTGTCCACCGACACATAGGGGCCGATGATGGAATTCCTGATCCTGCACCCCTCGCCGATGATGGTGGGCTCGATTATTACAGAGTTCTCATACTCTGACCTTACTTCCGTTCCGATCCTCTCCAATATGGTGCGGTTCACGTTCAGGAGCATTTCTGGCCTCCCGCAGTCATACCACTCCTTTATCTCAAAGGTGGCGAACCTCTCTCCCTCTTCGATCATCTCCTGAAGGGCATCGGTCAACTGATATTCCCCTCCTTTGCCCGTTCTGCCGTTCTCTACCATGTCCTCGAGGACATCAAAAAGAAGGGGTGTGTTCCTGATGAGATATACCCCGGCCAGGGCGGTATCGGATGTGGGGTGGGTGGGCTTTTCCACTAACTTGGAGATGTTCCCGTTCATCTTTTCCACGATCCCGTAGTTCTGGGGCCTATCCACCTGTTTCACGCCCAACACGCCAGCCAGATCCGGCGATTTCCGGTAGATATCTATCATCTCACCGTAATCCATGCCAAAAATCTCGTCTCCCAGGTTGATCAGTACCTCCGAGTCCCCTACGGCCTCTTTTGCAATATAGATGGCATGGCCAAGGCCCATTTTCTCCTCCTGCTCCACGAATGTAATGTTAAAATCATCTGAAAAGTTCTCTGTGACGGATTCGATGAGCTTTTCCTTCTGGTAGCCCACGATAAGGATCACGTCTTTTATGTGACCCTTGAGGGCCTCCATGATGTGGCCTATTATGGTTTTTCCTGCCACGTTGACCATGGGCTTGGGCTTGGTGTGGGTCTGAGGGCGGAGTCTTTTCCCCATTCCTGCCGCCGGGATGATCACCTTCATGCCTGTGCCCTTCTCTCAATAGTTTAATATCTTTTTGTTTTAGTCGACCGGAAGGGGAGTGAATTGTTCAAACATCTCCTTCTATACCAAATTTGACAGTAACAGCTCCAATCCCGTCATCAGCCAACTCCACGCTGGTGCCTTCCGGACCTCCGGGTCAGGCCAACTGGCTTTGTCCCAGGTGCTGGAACAGGGTTGAGCAGAGGTTCATATTTTGCACTGAATGCGGGTTCAAGCGGACGCAATAACAAAGAAAACAATTGGACGGACAATATGCTCCAAGCCCGATCTTAGTTCTTTATGTCCATTCTATGCTCAGATAATGCCGAGCTCCTTGCCGCCTTTCTCGAAGGCATTCAAAGCGGTATCAAGGTCCTCGCGTGTGAGCCCGGTATTCATCTGGCACCGGATCCTTGCCTTGTCCCTTGCCACCATTGGGAAGACTATGGGCAGCGCGAAGATACCCATGTTGTAGAGCCTCTTGGATAAGGCCCTGGCTTTATGGGATTCTCCGCACATGGCCGGGATGATCGGTGTCTGTGAATTCCCGGTATCAAAGCCCAGGGAGATCAGTTCCTTCTTGAAGTAGTTGGTGTTCTCCCAGAGCTTCAGGACGTGTTCGGGCTCGGTCTCCAGGACCTCTAAGGCGGCCTTGCATGCTGCCACGGTCGGGGGCGGTGCAGAGCCCGAGAGCAGCCAGGTCCTGGATTTGTTAAAGGCAAATCTAACAAGGTCCTTGCTCCCTGCGGCTAATCCCCCGACCACACCGTATGCCTTGGAGAAGGTGCCCATCTCCACATCGATCTTCCCCTCGATACCGAAGTGTGCCCCTATGCCGCGTCCATCCGGTCCGATTGTCCCTTCTCCATGGGCATCGTCGATATAGGTCATGGCACCGTATTCCGCGGCCAGCTTCACGATCACGTCAGCATGGGCAATGTCACCATCCATCGAGAAAACGCCGTCCGTGATCACAAGGATGCGCCTCGCTCCCTTGCTATCTGCCTCCTTGATGACCTTTTCCAGTTCTCCCATGTCGTTGTGAGCATACACATACCTCTCTGTCCTGGTAAGACGTACACCATCGATTATGGAGCCGTGGTTCAGCTCGTCAGAGATCACGGCATCCTCCTTGCCGATGAGCTGTGGAATGAGGCCGGCATTGACCGCAAATCCGGTCTGGTAGTAGAGGGCTGCCTCTGTGCGCTTGAATCTGGCAATGGTCTTTTCAAGCTCGAAGTGGAGGTCCATACTTCCCGCAATAGCTCTAACAGATCCCGATCCTGCACCATGCGTTTTTAACGCATTGATAGCGGCTTCAATGACCTTCGGGTGGTTGCTCAGGTTCAGGTAGTTGTTGGAGCAGAGCATGATGACCTTCTTGCCCCCGATGTTACAGTGGGACTTGGAAGCTCCGATAAGGACCCAAAGCTCCCAGTCGATCCCTTTATCTTTCAATTCTTTGTATTCTTTCTTAAGGAATGCTGTCGGATTTCTCATGGTCTTCCTCCTGATATCGTGCATCAAAATTTGTAATTGAGTATTTAATCTTAGTGGATTGGGTTCAGAGAATTGTGGATAGGGGAAACCCGGATGAGGTGATCCATCCGGAGCTTTCAATAACCGAATGAATGCTGTATGATAAGTGGGATTAGACGTTATCTATCCCGTGGAAAGGAGGTGCTCTTCCGTTATCGAATTCTCCGGTACTCGGTCCAATGATCTGCGGAGAGTCCACACCCGTGAGGATGAGCATTACCTTTATGTAGCCTGCAAGCTCAGGTTCGATCCTTGCGGCCCAGATTATTTTTGCATTCCTGTTAATCCTGGTCCTGATCTCCTCCACCGCCATCTGAGCCTCTGAGACCGTCATATCCGGTCCGCCGCTCACACTTACCAGAGCGCCCCTTGCATTGGTAATATCCACATCGAGGAGCGGGGAATTAATGGCATTCTCCACTGCGGTCATGGCTCGATTGTCCTTGTCGCCCTCCCCGATACCGATCATCGATACCCCGCCATCCTTCATTATGGTGTGCAGGTCTGAGAAGTCGACGGTCACAATCCCCTTCCCATCAATAGTTTCCGTGATCCCTTTGATCGTCCTCATGAGGACCTCATCGGCAAGTCTGAAGGCGTCCCTCAGGGGCAGGCGCGGGGCAGTCTCGATGAGCTTATCATTCGGAACAACAATAACGGTATCTGAAACCTTCTTTAGCTTATGCAATCCCATCTTGGCGTTCTCGGCCCTTTGCCTTCCTTCGGCCTTGAATGGATAGGTCACAATCGACAGGGTAAGACCTCCCGCGTTCCTGGAGAGGTTTGCAATCACAGGGGCGCTTCCCGTTCCTGTTCCACCGCCTAATCCTGCGGTTATTATCACGATATTGGAGGAATCCACCAGATTCTTGAGCTGGGTCTCGTTCTCATGGGCGGCCTCCTCACCTATCTCCGGCCTCGACCCTGCACCCAAACCCCGGGTCCTCTTCTTTCCAATAAGAACCTTTTTGTCCGCCTTGGTGCTGAGAAGTTGCTGGGCATCTGTATTAATGGCCACAAGCCCCACATCTTTTATGCCTTCGTCCTTGCATCTCCGGATGGTATTGTTCCCTCCACCACCGGTTCCCAACACGGTTATCCGGATCTTCGTCTTCTTAACGAGTTCCTCGAGCTCCCTGTCATTGATGCCGGGCTCCTTGAGGTCGATAATACTTCTCTTTTTTCTTTCCTTCTCTTCATCGGCTCTGAGTGCTTTTTTTACCAGTGATTTCATCTTCGGGCCTCCCTTACAACGCCTTGATTCGATATATCCTGTGAACACATAAAATATCTCTTGTTAACGCTCAATATGAGATGATTGTGCGGTTTGGTTGTGGAAGCACATTACAAGAATCATTAATATAGTTTTCCTTCTGCCCGGCCATCCTCTTTTGGTTTAGATCAACAGGCAACAAATCTCATCTTGCCACGAAAAGACGATATTTCAGATTGCGCTCCTTTATCTCATATTCTATCCTTCGTGCAATGATCCGCTCTGGATGATGAAGTATCTGTATCCTATCCTCCATTTCCTTTAAGCTCTTATAGGACCCATTGGTCTTCATTTCATTGACAACGGCCCACATCATCTTCTTTCCCATTCCTGGAAAGAGTTCGAGCATGTGGTATCTGGTATTGATTGGATGTGCCTTGTTTATGAAATCCACGAACC
Source organism: Thermoplasmata archaeon (assembly GCA_030630685.1). Lineage (GTDB taxonomy): Archaea > Thermoplasmatota > DAOVMN01 > DAOVMN01 > DAOVMN01 > DAOVMN01. The sequence goes on from DAOVMN010000001.1 coordinate 19,136, forward strand.
TTTCTTCCTGGGATTTGACGATATCCTCCAAAATGAAAGGAAGCTCTGCAGCAGCGGTGTTGGTGAGCTTATGGTAGCCTATTCTGCATCTCACACTATGTATCTTATCCCTCATAGATATGTCCTTGCCTATGTAAACACGGTCTCCGATGGAGAGGGTCACATCCTTTAACGGCAAAAGTTCGAAGAGCTTGAATTGGTCTTCCCCAACCCCAAGCACTATCGGTTCCCTCCTCATGGGCCTGCGGGGATTGGTTGGGTCGGTTCTTCCCTGAGAAAGGTAATCAAGGACATAGGCATATTCTTCCATAGCTACACATCCATAAATTCGACGCTAATTCTATGCCTATTCACTCCTTTGGGAGATATTCTGAAACAATCCCCAGTATTTGTTCGATCTCTTTGTCATTGAGCGTGTACCTTTCCCGAGAAAAGATGACCCTCACATCGTCCGTGTGTTCGGGCAGGAAATCTACGAGTTTGTAGGCAAGATGTTCTCTTACCCTTGGAACATTCTCGATAAGTTCATCCACAAGTTTTTCCGCATTCCCTCTTTTGATTTTAGCGAATCTGTCGGCATGCTCCTTTGCATACTTTTGCTCATTCGTAGGCTCCTCTCTCTCCTTCATCTCCCTCTCAAGGATTTCTTTAACCTCTGCGGTGGTAACCAGTCTTAATTTTCTTCCGTTCATAACCTGCCTCCATAACCCATTAATTCGCTTTTCTCAGATGCTCGGAAGAGATGATGGGGTGCTTGAACTTGTTACCCACCTTCACCTCGATAATATAGGCATCCCCCTGCATACTGCTTACCATACCCGTGAGCCCATGGAACCTCTTGTGCGGCATCCCTTTGTGTATGCTGGGGTCGATGACTATGTTGACACGATTGCCCACCTCAAAACTCTGAAGTGAGTTGGTGATGCGAGATAGCCCCCGCTCCCTTGGTTTACGAGCGATAATCTTTCGTGTTCCGGCTCTCACGCCTTTTGACATTCTTACCATGTTGCTCACCTCATGAAGAGGTCTTCATCCTTATCGACCCCTGCGGGGTCAATCGGAGTAAGAACAAGTTCTTACTCGTAATGAACCGCCAGGACATCAAGGGAGGCCACTTTGCATCCGGTTCCAAGGAAGTCGGAGATGCTCGGCTGGGTTCTTCCTTCGTCTCCGTGGATCAGCTCTTTAATATATAGGCCACTCTCACCCCTAATGGTGAACGCAGCTCGCTTACCCTTCTGCAGTTCACAGTTGATATTTATAACTTTCTTCTCTCTGATAAGGTCGCTCCTTCTGTGGGAAACCCTTGCAGGGGTACGCTGATGGATCAATGTTCCAGAGAACTTCCTTATGAGTTCATCTATTTTTTCGGGTCCTACATCATCCTCGAATTCCACCTCTGCTCTATAGGTCTTCTCCGCTTTCTCATTCTTGATGCGACTTACATTATCGCGATTGGTGTACCTCAAATTATAGATCTCCACTCTACCCGACGCAGATGTATTCACCATCTCCCGCATCCTCTCAAGGTCTAACAGGCGTCTCTTTGGGTTGGAGATCTCGAGTATAAAGGGCCTTCCGTTTCCAAGCATCCGGGCATCGATATCCTCCCTGCCCATGCCGTGAAAGAGATGCCGTGTCCCCCCTGTTTCCTTGAGAAAGGCATCACCAATAAGCTCCTGAACACTTGTCTGGTATATCTTGCCTGTGTGGTTGCAGTATTCACATCCCCTCCCCCTGCACCTCTTACAGTTCCAGATGGTCTGGGGGATAGTTCTGTCGAACTTCAGATACCTGCCGTAGATAAAGATCGGTGCAACCTGAAGAGTGACCGTGTCAAATCGCGTATCCACCACCGCAACGATATCGGGCCTCTCGAAGGATGCCTCTTTCTCGAGCCTTTCGAAAACCCTGATCCCTATCTCACGGTTGAGCTCGTTCTTTATGCCTTCGGCATGACTGGCGAGTGCGAATTCCTTCTGAAGTCCGGATTCTCTTTCAAGGATCTCCTCATCAACCACACTTCCGATAAGGAACGTTTCGAATTCATGGTCGGAAAGCGCATCCACGACAAGGTCCACGAATTTGTTCAGCTCATTAAAGAGCCCTTTGCATAAGGCGCAATCCTTCTCCTCACCGCCCGCATGAAGGAACCTTGATTGTACACCCTCCACCTCTCCGTATTCTTCCGTCATTGCCAGGAAGAGTTTTATCGTTCTCCCCCTCTCCTCGTCCGTGGTGCCTGTCCCAAGCCTGCCAAACTGCCTACCGAGACATCGGTCGCAGAGCTGGCGCTTGGAAAGAGCATTCACCGTATCAAACAGGGATTTCATGGTTTCCCGGGCCTTGGACAGTTTTGAAATGATTCTCAGGATTTCATTATGGATATCAAGAAGATACCGAGTCCAAGGAGTACGCCTATCAGGGCCCCTATGCCAGCAACTATGGAGAAGTAGAATACCTCAAGGGCCTCCTCCTGGATGGCGACATAGCCCCCCAACGCTATCAGTCCGATCAATGCAGTGACTATACCAATGGTCCTGCTGACACCCGATCCGAACTTTGCCGTAATAGCACCAATCACCAGCGCGAAGATGCCAAAGGACAAAAGGAAAACATAACCCAATAGTTCTGCTCCACCGATCATCCTAATCACCCCCCTTCTTTTCTTCCGACTTTTCAGGCTTCTCGGGCCCGGCCTCCTTCTCGACGGTGATGGTCGTGGTCTCTTCGATTTCCGTCTGCTCGTCATCCTCGATGCAGTTGCACGGTACCTTTCCGAGCTTCTCCATTTCCTCTCTATTCTTGATTATCCTCTTTGCCTTTGGTATGTTCATCGCGAATGGGCAGTGCTCTCGGTGGTATCTCTTGGCGTGCTCGGACGTGACGTACTCATGCTTCATACTCACAATCTCCCGTTTGGTGGTAACCTCGCTGATTATCTCGGTTTCGGTTTCACCCGGTGCGGGCTCCTCGGGCGCTTCCTCTTTCTCCTCTTCAGGGGCAGGAGGCTCTTCCGGGGCTTCCTCTTTTTCTTCCTCCTTCACCTTCTCCCAATCCTCCACTACCGTCTTTTCTTCCTTCATCCTGAGGTATTCTTCCATTTCATCCTCCGGAACCTCCTCAGGGACGGGTTCTTCCTCCTTCTCCTCTAGTTCCTTCTCTTCTTCTGGAGCCGGGGCGGCCCCGGGGACTTCCTCGGAGGGGGCCTCCTCGGGCTTTTCCTCTTCGACCTTGGGTTCCTCGAGCCCCTTCTCCCAATCCTCCATACCCGGGAGTTCGGCTTCCTTCTCCTTGATGACCATCATCAGCCCTACAATCAGGCCAATGGCAACCAATCCACCAAGGATGATCCCGATAAGCCCGAGGAAGGAGTCGGTTACGTCTTCGGTCCCCCAATCGTAGCCAAAGTAGTCCACGGTCATGAGATAGAAGAGCGCCAGTACAACTATTCCGATCAGTGCAAGGATTACACCGATTATCCTGCTCTTGCCAGCGCCGAAATAGGCGGTGAACAAGCCCAATCCCAGGCCGGTCAGGCCGAATGCAAGTAGAAACATGCTTTCAAATGCTACCGCAAGATCCATGATTTCACCTCATCCTCTATTTTGTGATCTTAATTCGAATCAGAAGTTTATTCCTGTCAGGGTCTTGGTATCGATTACTCCATCGATCCCCCTGATGACCTCCACCACAATCTGCCCAAGCTTATTATAGTCATCGGTCTCCAGCTTGGCTATCAGGTCGTAATCCCCGAATAGCGGGTAGAGTTCTGTTATCTCTGATATTTTCAGGAGTTTGGAATAGACATCATGCTCCTTTGTAGGGGCTGTACTGATCAATACGAATCCTATGGCCATATTATCACATGCACGCAATCCAACTGATGGTTTAAAATATTTTCCTTTTGCTTTCCCTGTGACCAAAAATTATTTATCCCTTAGAAAACAATCATGGTACCATGTCAAAGAAGCTGGGCATTCTCATACCCCTTATCCTATTAATCGCCTCACTAAGTGCTTACACATTGATTTCAGAGGATTCTGACGACCCGGATGAGATCAAGAATAAAGACCGGGTAAAATGGACCCTTATGGTATACCTGGATGCTGATAACAACCTCGAGGGTGCCGGGATAGAGGATTTTAACGAGATGGAGGAAGCCGGGTCCACCGATGATGTGAACATCGTGGTTCTATTCGACCGGGCGGAAGGACACGACAGCTCCAACGGCGATTGGACCGACTGGCGGTACTACTATGTGGAGAGGGACCCGAATGGTGCGAATAATGAGATCATATCCAGAGAACTGGACTATCCCCGCCTTGAAGAAGGGGAAGAACCAAACATGGGTGACCCGAAGACGCTCATCGATTTCGCTGTATGGAGCATGGTGACGTTCCCTGCCGAGCATTACCTCCTTTCCCTGTGGGACCACGGGGGCGGCATTAGAGGCGTATGCTGGGATGATTCCACCCCGGACCACGACAATTTAGACCTTATCGAACTGAGGGACGCCTTTGCCGAGGTCGAGAACACAACAGGAGAGAAAATCGACATAATCGGATTCGATGCCTGCCTCATGGGCGGCGTATCTATACACTACCAGCTCAATCCCTACTGCGACATCATCGTGGCATCCGAGGCCACGGAATCGAATGACGGCTGGCCCTACGAACTCCTGTGCCGCGATGTCGTGGAGAACCCGAATATCGAACCGGAGGACGTTGCAGAACTCCTAATAGAGCATTATGTTGCCAGTTACGGCGTCATCGAGCCCTGGGTGACCATGGCTGCCTTCAGGACGATAGAGATGAACCAGGTCTTCGAGGACCTCGATGCCGTGGCAGAGATACTGATGGATAACCTCCCACTTTATGAAGCCTCCATAGCGGATTCAAGGGAGAACGCGGAGAGCTACGACATGACAAAAGAAGGACCCTACATGCCTGAGATGAGCGGCTATCCCATGAGCGACCTCTGGGATTTCCTTGAAGAGCTGGAACGGATAGAACACGGAACCGGCCTGGATGAGGAACTCATGGACGCCATTACCGTGCTGAAGAATTCCATCAGCCAGGCAAGGATCGCCTATGGTTCCGGGACAGACATGCCCGACAGTCATGGCCTTTCCATCTATTTCCCGCAGACCGAAAACACGGGCACCTCTACCTACAGCGAGCGTTACGATACCCTGGACTTTGCCGGGGACCATCTCTGGGACGACTTCCTGAAGGAATATTATCTCGACTGACATCCCGCACACATAAGGATAGAGAAAAGCGTAAAAGCAGGTATGAAATCGAGGGGTTCGGATGAGATTCAAAAGACTCTACGGGTACAATCCAAAAACCCTTGAACGGATTGAAAACAGCATTATCATTCCCCTCAATGACGGGGGATTCGATGCCCTTTCCCCGGGATACTTGTTCTTCGGTCCGCCGGGAACCGGGAAGACCGCGGTGATAGAATCCATCGCAACAGAGGCCAGGGGAAAAATGAGGTTCATCAGGGTAAAGATCGTGGATATGATGATGTCCTCTTCCACCCCTGAACGGTTCAAGGAATCGATGGACAAGATATTCGAAAGGGCGAAGAAGGCGATGCCATCCTTTATTTATCTGGATAAACCCGAGCGGATCGAGAGTTCGGGTGTGATGGATGAGATGCCTGTACGTTCGGTTCCCCAGGCGTATGTCGCAGAGAAGATGCGGGAGATCCGCGGCAAGGGCATCTGCCTCCTGTTGGAGGTGCAGGATCCTCACGATCTCGACACTGCGCTCTTTGGTCCGGGACGGGTTGAGGACATGTTTTATTTCGACTATCCCAACGAGGAGCGCCTAAGGACCATCATCTCACGACACCTTTCTAACAAGCTCAAGCGAACTGACCTTCATGCGGCAGTCTCCATACTCCGGGGACTTTCTCCGGCTGACGTTGAAACAATGATCAGAAAAGGGAATGCCAGAGCTGGATTAGAGGGAAGAGGCATCAGCTTGGATGATCTCGAGTGGGTACGACGCTCGACCTCGCTCTTTGTGAATGACAGGCTCGCGGGAAATGTAAGCCGATTCTGGAGAAGCTACGGTGCAATTTCCCCGCCCGAGCGCTTGAGCTGGGACATAGTGATAGGTCTCGAGACCGTGAAAAGAGAGTTTACCCGCATCGAAAGGATACTCAAGGACAAGAAGTTTGCGGATAAATTCGGTCTCGAGCTTCCTAAGGGCCTGCTTCTCTACGGCCCACCCGGGTGTGGAAAGACCATGATCACCAGAATAATGGGTGCACGACTTGGAATCCATTTCATCCACCAGAGCGCCTCTGAACTCCACTCCACCTACTGGGGAGAGGCAAAGAACAAGGTGAAGGGGCTGTTCAGTGAGGCAGAGAGGAAGTCCCCGTCTCTCATATTCCTTGACGATATCGATACCCTGAAATCACGGCACATCCCCGGGGAATCAGGTGCAGCTCTATCCGAGATAATCACCCAGATACTCTATGAGCTGGACAGCATCAGAGCACGACGCAGCATCCTTTTCATCAGTGCAACTAATCTTCCCTGGGAGATGGACGAGGCGCTCATGAGACCGGGGAGGATCGATAAGAAGCTCTATGTTCCCCCGCCTGATGCGTATGCGAGAAAGAGGCTCTTCGAGATGTACCTTTCAGGAAAGCCCTACGGAAAGATCGATCTCAACCACCTCCCTGCCTTAACAGAGAACTATTCGGGTGCGGACATCAGGGAAGTGTGCAGCATGGCTGCCGAGGAGTTGGCGGACATCTATATCGAGAAAGGGAGATCCGAACGAATCACCATGGACAGGATGCTGAAGATCATCAGGAACTACAAGCCATCCATCAATCCATCGTTCATCCGGGCCTATGACCAGTTTTCCAGGAAGACGGCAGAACCTGGTCGGTACATCGGATGATGATTCACGGAACTCATAGGCAAGAGCTCAGATCTTGAGACCTATGGGAAGATGCCGCGGTGCATGATTGCATCTGCGACCCGTTTTACTGCTACTATGTATGCACCGGTCCTGTTGTCAACGCCGTGCCTCTTGCTCATTTCCAATACATTTTCAAAGGCCTTTACCATTATCTCTTTTAGCCTAACGTTCACGTCCCTCTCTGACCAGAAGAACGACTGCAGACCCTGCACCCACTCGAAATACGAGACTGTTACACCGCCGGCATTAGCCAAAATATCGGGTAACACCATTATCTTTTTGTCAGATAGGATCTGGTCTGCCTCCGGCGTAGTAGGCCCGTTTGCGGCCTCCGCCACGATCTTCGCCTTAACGTTATCTACATTGTCGTTTGTTATCTGGTTCTCCAGTGCGGCCGGGACCAGGACATCGCACTCCACCTCCAGAACCTGTTTGTGGCCAAGAAGTTCGGTGCCCTCGAAACCGATCACACTGCCGGTCTTGGCCTTGTGTTCGATCACCTTCTCGATGTCCAGGCCGTCCTTGTTCAGGATACCGCCCCTCGTGTCGCTTACGGCGATCACTTTTGCGCCTTTCCCACTCAACAGTTTGGCAGCAATGGAACCGGCGTTCCCGAATCCCTGGATGGCAACTTTTGCGCCGTCGATTCTGTACCCTGTGCCTTCGTCTCCATCGCAGATAGAACTTCCATCGTCCTCGCACTCCTTTCGCCATACCTCCGGCGGGATGACCTTGTAGTCCAGATGCTTTAGTGCCTCTCGAATAACAAACATACATCCTCTTGCAGTGGCCTCGTTTCTTCCCAGAGACCCACCGATGCTGATTGGTTTGCCTGTTACCACTCCGGGCACGGAATAGCCCTTTATCATGCTGTAGGTGTCCATGATCCAGGCCATGGTCTGTGCATTAGTGTATACATCCGGCGCAGGTATATCCTTCTCCGGCCCGATTATTATCGATATCTCGGAGGTGAACCTCCTCGTCAGGCGCTCAAGCTCGTTTTGTGACATCTCCTTTGGGTTGCAGACCACACCGCCCTTTGCACCGCCATACGGTATGCCCACGACAGCACTCTTCCATGTCATCCAGGCTGCCAGGGCCCTCACCTCATCCAGAGTTACATCCGGATGGTACCTGATGCCGCCCTTGCAGGGACCTCTTACATTATTATATTGTATCCGGTAGCCTGTGAATATCTTTATATCGCCGTTGTCCATCTTGACCGGAAAATTCACGGTCAACTCCCTCTGGGTGTGTCTAAGGTACTCGTGCACGCCCTTCTTCAGGTCCAACAACTTCGCTACATTATCCAACTGCTGCTGTGCGATCTTGAACGGATTCAATTCTTCACTCATTGTAAATCACCTCGTGAGGAGGACGCTCTTCTTTCGGTCGCTTCATTTGAATTTGGTCGTCTCGGATTCATCGAAGTTCCTCCGTTTGTTGGTTGAATTTACCGTGTTAACACGGTGATTTACATTTTGCTTAAAAGAGTTTCGCCCGAGGCCTTCGGGCATTCGGGACTATGTTGAAAGTTAGCGATTAAAGCTAAAAATTACCAGGGTTCCGGAACCTTTAAATCATTGCACTGTCCTCGCTTCATGAATGCCCACTACAAACCGGATCCGCCCATTCCTAAGGGTCATCAAGAAATCAGGAGGAATTGACCTGAAGGTTGCTTTTGTTGTGAAAGGCTTCCCACCCTCCACGATCGGGGGAACGGAATTGGCTACAGAGAAGATGGCCCATTATCTCACTCGAGCGGGAATAGGGGTACATGTTGTCACTGGTAGGATGGCCGAAGAGCCCGTAATGGAGGAGCGGGATGGCATCAAGATCCACAGAATCGAGGCCCCAAATGGGATGTTTGGCCCATTCCGGTATTACTACTCATTGCAAAGGGTCTTGAAGGAAATCGATCCCGACATCATTCATGCCCAGGGGCTGTATTTAGAGGCGGTGATGGCGGTCAGGTGTGCGCGGAAGTGGAAGAAGAAAGTGGTGGTATCTCCCAGAGGAAGCGATATCCTGAGGGCCTCCCCGGCAGTGAAATGGATCATTGGAGGCCTTGTCTTGAAACACGCCGATCTCGTGCTCGTGCAGAACGAGTACATGAGAAAGGAAAGCGAGAAGCTCGCAGGGGGACTTAACACAGCAGTACTTCCCAACGGCGTGGATTCCATCCCTCCTATCATGGAGAAGAAAGGATTCATCCTGTTCGTAGGCCGACTTCACAGGGTCAAGGGTGTGGATGTCCTTATTGAAGCCATGGGCAAGGTGGTCGAAAGCGAAGCGGTAGAACTCAGGGTCGTGGGCACAGGAGATGAGGAGGAAAAACTGAAGAGGATGGTGGCGGATAAAGAAATAGAAGACCGGGTGAGTTTCCTTGGAAAGAAAACCGGTATGGAACTCCAGGGATTAATGGGGCAGGCTGAGATTCTCATTCTTCCGAGCCGTTCCGAGGCATTCCCCATGACCATCGTGGAATCCCTCGCGGCGGGCACGCCTGTGATTGCCTCCAATGTAGGCGGGATACCAGAGGTGATACGGAACGGAAAAGAGGGGATTCTTGTAGAACCCAGGGATCCGGATGGATTGGCAGACGCAATAATCGAGCTTATGCAGAATCCTGGAAAAAGAAAGAAGATGGCTGAGAACGCCAGAAAAAGGGCCGAGAATTATCTCTGGGAGAATATTGTTGCGGGGTTAGTGCAGTATTATGAAGAGATGCTCTCCAAGATGTGATAAATTAAGACATTATCCCTCCTCTAAAACCCGTAAATCCAGCCTCTCCTCCATCTCCCTGTACCTGTTCCTGATGGAAACCTCGGTGATTCCTATCACCCTTACGATATCATGCTGGCGCTTCCTTTTTCCGCATACCTTCCCCGCAAGATAGATGGCCCCTGCAACCATGCTCAGTGGGCTCTTCCCTACCGAGATCCCCTTCTCCGACGCCATTCTCAATATCTCCACCGTCTTCTGCCGGACCTCTGGATCCAGCTCAAGCTCATTAGAATACCGCAGGATGTAGTCGAATGGAGAGGGGGGTGCGGTCTGGAGGTTCATCACCCGAAGAAGAAATCTATAGGACTTTGCAACCTTTCGCTTGGCGTCCTTCTCTGGAAGGGAGGTCTGGTCGGCGATCTCCTGAAGTGTTCGTGGTATCCAGGCTTTTCTGCAGGTAGCATAAAGCGAGGCTGCCACAAGGCTTTCTGTGTTCCGGCCTCGGATGAGATTCTTTTCCACAGCCTTCCGGTAGATAACGGCAGCATCATCCCTCACATTTCTTGGAAGGCCGAGGCGTGAGGCTATGGTGGAGAGCTGTTTCAGAGCCGCCATCAGGTTCCTTTCTGCCGTATTCTTTGCTCTCGTACGGTACTGCCACTTTCGCATTCTCAGGACGACCAATCTGTTCTTCCGTGAGATTGTATTGCCGTTATAATCCCTGAAGCCATAGGAGATCTCGGTGCTCAGGCCTTTATCATGGAGCAAAGGAGTCATTGGTGCACCGGCATGGGCTCTTTTCTCCTCCTGGATCGAATCGAAGGCTCTCCAGTCCTTGGACTCGTCGATGATGTTCTCCCGTAACACTAGACCGCAGTCTGCACATACCTGCTCCCCATGATCTTCATCCATGATGATATGGGTGCTGTGGCATTCCGGACATGATGTGGTGTAATCAACCAGGCTCTTTGAAATTCCTGAATCTCTCATGAACATCCCTCCTGCTCCTCATCCCCGGATGTTCAATAATGCCCGCACACCAAAAAATGTTAGAAAAATTTATAGCGCTTACTAATGATAAACTGTGATGGCCGTTTGGCCCAGAAAATGCGTCCTGAGTTTCTATCACGTACACCATTATAAGTGCCTCAACTACGGGATTTGCTAAAGCTATTTATTGTTTTCTGATTCCTTCCTTAGCGGGAGATCGAGTTCCTCTACGGCCTTCTTGAGCCTGCAGATTCCTTCCTTTATCTTTTCCATTGAGGCGGCATAGGAAAGCCTCAGGTGGTGTTCCCCGAACCTCCCGAATGCACTTCCCGGGGTAAGGGCAATTCCATGGTCGAGGAGCTTCATGGCAAAAGGCAGCGAGGCGATATCATAATCATAGGCAGGGAATGCGTAGAATGCACCTTTTGGTTTATTGATGTGGAAGCCCTCGATCCTGTTCAGCTCCTTAACAATCAGGTCCCTTCTTTTCTTGAATATCCGAACAAACTCGTGAATGGGTTCCATTGGTCCCACAAGTGCCTCGAGCGCTGCCTTTTGAACAAATGAAGTAACGCATGTGATGGAATGCTGCTGTATCCTCTCCAAGGGTCTGAGTAATTCCTTGGATGCCGTCACCCAGCCAACCCTCCAGCCGGTCATGGCATAGGCCTTTGAGAAGCCGTTGATAGTATAGGTACGATCGAACATCCCGTCTATGGCTGCAATGGAATGATGCTTTCCCTCGTAAATGACCTTCTCATATATCTCATCTGAGATAACAGTGAGGTTGTGGTCCATTGCTATCTCGGCAATACCCTTCAGATCCTGCTTGGTAGCAACTCCTCCAGTGGGGTTGGATGGGGAATTGAGGATGATCACCCGGCTTTTCAGGGATAACTTCTCCATGATGTCCTCAGGTTTCATGCGGAAATCGTTATCCCTATTAACCTCGACGGAAACAGGTCTTCCCTTGGCGATATTGATGAGAGCATGATACGATGTCCAGCAGGGATTGGGGATGATGACCTCCTCCCCTATATCCACACTCGAGAGGATCGCAATCGATATTGCATGCTTGGCAATGGTGACCATGACCTCATTGCAGGTGGCGGGTATCCCGTTCTCTTCCCTGCATTTCTTTGCGATGGCCTCCCTGAGACATTTTATCCCATTGCTTGCCGTATAGTGGGTGAACCCCTCATCCAATGCCCTTTTCGCTGCATCGATAATATGCTGTGGGGTAGTAAAATCGGGCTCCCCCATAGAAAAAGAGATAATGTCCTTTCCTTCTTCGATCAAGTCATCGGCCTTGTTGGCCATCCCGAGGGTTCCGGATTCACGCATCCTTTCCACACGTTGTGCAAAGCTTACCATGGTAACTTGCCTCGTAAGGAATGGGCGGGGGAATCTTAGACCCCTTTTTATAATTTGTCCTCCTCTTACCACAATTGATTTAAATAATCAATTAATCCGTCCCGTCCGGAGGTAGAGAATGTACGAAACCATCCTTTCCTTGGAAGATCGAATCATCGAGGAGACCCTGAGTGCCGGGGCAGAATACTGTGACATTCGATACGAGTCCGTGCTCGGAACGGGCCTTGAGATGAAGAACAATGAGCTCAGGGAAGTGGTCCCTGGAAGGTCGGAAGGAGCGATCCTCAGGGCGCTTTACAAGGGCTCCTGGGGTATCTATTCGTTTAATGACGAAGAGGGCCTGGGGAAGGCTCCGGAAATGGTCATTCGGTTTGCCAGGGCCGCGGGATCAGGTGACTCTGTTATTGCATCGGTGGAGGTTCTCAAGAAAAATGTCGTTTGGAGACCCAAAGTAAAGCCCGAGGATATCCCGCTTGAAGAGAAGTATTCCCTTGTGAAGGAAGTGAACAAAAGGGTCATGGAAAAGGATGGGATCGTCGGGATCACCTCTGTTTACAGTGATTCAAGGATACGCAAGCGCATCGTGACCTCCGAGGGAACCGAGGCGGGGTACGAGTTGTGCAGAGGCCATGTCCAATCCCGGATCACGGCAAAGAGGGATGGACGTATCCTTGGGTATCGCACCCGTGTGGGAGCTACCGGAGGATTCGAGATCTTTTCGAACGAGGACCCTGTGGAAAAGGCCGTGAAAGGAGCGGAAGCCGCTCTGATAATCCTTGGAGCCAAAGTTTCACCATCCGGAAGGATGACGGTGATCGCTGACCACGACCTGACCGGAGTGTTTGCACATGAGGCCGTTGGCCATACCACAGAAGCGGATCTTGTGGTATCCGGGGAATCTGTTCTGGAGGGTAGACTGGGAGAGGTTGTTGCCTCGGAACTCGTAACCCTTGTGGACGACCCGACAATTCCTAAAGGATTCGGTTCGTTTCCGATAGATGATGAAGGCATCGAAGCCAGAAGGAAGACCCTTATCGAGAAGGGAGTGCTGAAGGATTATATCCTGGACAGGGAGACGGCTGCCAAGCTTGGACTTGTGCCCAACGGAGGGGCACGAGCACAATCCTATGCAAACCGTCCACTGGTCCGTATGTCGAACACCATGATCGAGGGCGGGGACCTGTCCCTCGAGGAGCTGATCGAGGACATGGATTACGGGGTCTATGCCAAGGGCACCCGCGGCGGACAGGTGGACACGGTTCGGGGTTCGTTCCAGTTCAGTGCCCAGCAGGCCTTCCTCATCGAGAAAGGGGAGATAACCATACCTCTGAGGGATGTCTCACTCTCGGGTATGACATTGGAGACCCTGAGGAACATCGATGGTGTCGGGAACGATCCTAGACTCGGGGACCCGGGATTCTGCGGTAAGGGCCAGATGGTCCCTGTCGGGGACGGTGGACCGCATATCAGGATCCGCAATGCTGTGGTTGGGGGTGGTGTATGAAAAAACATGAGGATTTATCCGAGTGCCGGATGAACACGCATGAGGCACAAAGTGCTGAACACCGATTGAATCCGAAGGATTCGACAAGGTCGTCAAGGCCTGAAGCACGAAGTGCTGATGGCCGGATGACCTCGAAGAGGTCGTCAAGGACAGATGACCTCCTTGCTATGGGTAAGAGTGTCCTGAGGATCGCGGAAAAGGAGGTAGATGAGGCAGAGGTGTTCATCATCTCCAGTTCTGGAACCTCGCTTTCGATCGAGAAGAATAGAATAAAATCCGTTTCCGGGGCCGGCGGAACCGGCATCGCAATACGGATCCTGAAAGACAAGAAGATGGGATTTGCATACTGTACAGCTCTCGAGGGGGTCGTGCGGGCACTTAACCTCGCGATCCAGGGTGCCTCCATAGTACCTGAGAGGCCCTTCGAGTTCCCTGCCGATGAAAACTACTACACCATCCCGGACCTTCTTGACAGAAGAGTACTGGAGCTCTCCCCGGAAGACGGAATGGAGTTCGCCTCCCGGATGATCGACTCTGCCAGGGATGCCCACAAGGATATCGATGTCACGGGCGGAGGGGTCTCCTTCGGGGAGGAGGAGGTCGTCATAATGAACACACGCGGGCTTGAGGTTTCGGAACACCTGTCCGGTATGAGTGCATCGGTGTACACGGTTTTCAACTCGGATCACCCCACCCCTGGTTTTGAATATGACTCCTCACATCTTATCCTCAAGGATTATGACGAAATCGGCAGGAAGGCGGCAGAATTGGCTGCAAAAGGACAGAACCCGGTGAAGATCGGGAGCAAAAAGATGCCGGTCGTGCTCAGGCCGGATGCGATCTCCAGCCTTTTTGAATTCATCCTCGTGCCCGCACTTTACGGGATCAATGTGGGTAAAGGGGAATCTGTCTACACAGGGAAACTCGGCACCGAGATAGCCAGCCCGGACCTCTCGCTTGTGGATGATCCAACCATGCCGGACGGGGAGAATGCCATGAAGATGGATGATGAGGGCGTCCCATCCAGGCGCATCGAACTCATCAGGAACGGCGTGCTCAAGGACTTTCTCTACACGATAAAAACAGGTGTAGAGTTCGATCACCCTTCCACTTCCAGCGGCCTCAGGGGTGGCTACACCTCTCCGGTATCCACCTCTGGCAGGAACATCATTCTAAAAGGGGACACCGAGGAGGAGGACACCCTCATTTCCGAGATCAAGGAAGGGCTTCTCATCCACGAGCTCATGGGAGCGCATACCTCCAACCCTGCTTCCGGGGATTTCTCTGTTACCGGCTCCATCCTTTTCAGGATCGAGAATGGTGAGGTCACCGGTCCGGTCTCGCAGGCGATGCTCAGCGGTAATCTTCCCGAGTACCTGAAGAATGTTTCGGGGTTGGGGAATAATTATCGCAATCTCTCTGGAGGGCTCACCGCTGTTGGGTTCTACATGCCTTCGGTCAGGATAGAGGGGGTTCGGGTTACCGGGGAGAAGTAGAGGTGCATCCCGCAGGAGCGGTTATTGGAGGTGATGATATTAGGTTGAGTTTGTTGCAGGAACACACATTCCCATCAGAAAGCTGCCGCTAACATAACGCCACCACCGCTCCCCACCCCCTGCCCACAAACGGCGGAAACAAGGAGCACCTGAAACAGAAGTTAGGAACACCCTAACCCGGACAAGCCGGAACCAAATAAGGAATTAAACCGCAGGGACACCACGACGACGACCACGACGATTTAACCGCAGAGGTCGCTGAGCGTCGCAGAGTTTTACCAAAGTGTCGTAGTAGTTGTCCTCTGCGTTACTCTGCGCTCTCTGCGGTAGAAACAGTGTCCGCAAGCTTACCCCCTCCCTTTAGTCCTGAAACTGGATTTTCAAGACCGTTCTCCGCGGTAAAGTTTCTGCCAAAAAAGCACGAATTTCATTGATAAGGAACTAAAGCGTGAGACTACGGTACAGGGAT